>CP043983.1 GCA_015134395.1 Candidatus Stammera capleta | reverse complement strand
ATAAAAATATTAAAATAATAAATAAAATAATAAAAAATATACCAGAATGAAAAAAGAATTAAAAATATATTAAATAAAAGTTGATATAACTCAAATAAAAATATAATAAATAAAATCCAAGATGGAAAAATTATTAAAAAATAGAAAAATTAAAAATAAATCATGAAATATTATTTATAATATTAAAAGTAGAAAAATTATTATTATCAAAAATAATCATATGAAAAATTAAAAATTATAATAATAAATTATAAAATTATATAAATTAAATTAATAAAATATTAATAAAAATAAAAATTAAATAAATAAAATAATAATAAAATATAATTTATATTATTTATATAAAAATTATTTTAATAATAAAATAAAAATTTAAAAAAACTAATAAACATAACGAAATACATTTTTATAAACAAAATAAAAACTTTAAAAATATATAATAATTAATTATTATTATAATTAAATATATAAAATAAATAATATGAATTATTTAATATAAAATATTTTAAACATTTCATATTAAATAATCCAATATTAATCTAATTAATAAAATATATTATATTATAATTTAATTTATTAATTTTATAAAGGAACAACATTAGTTGCTGAAGGACCTTTAGCTCCATCAGTAATTTCAAATTCAACAGATTGACCTTCAGTTAAAGTTTTAAAACCACTACTTTGAATAGCGGAAAAATGAACAAAAACATCTTTATCACTATTTACTGGAGTAATAAATCCAAAACCTTTAGATTCATTAAACCATTTTACATTACCTTTTACTCTTGTTGACATTAATATTACCTTTTAAATAAAATATAATCTAATAAACATTAGTATAATTATATAATAATTTAAATATATAATAAATATATAATTAATTTAAATATTTATAATAAATTAAATAAATTAATTATATTAAATATATTTTAATATATTTAATATTTTATTTAATTTATTAATATTAATATTAATTAAATTATATAAATTTAAAAAACTAAATTATTATTTTATTAACTAGGAGAACTAGTTAATAAACATATACCAGAAGTAGTTTTAGGAAAAGCAATTACATCTTTTATATTAAAATTATCAATTAATAACATAATAATACGATCAAAACCTAAAGCTATACCTAAATGAGGAGGTGTACCATAATCTAAAGAATTTAAAAAAAATCCATATTTTTTATTTTGTAAATTAACATTAATACCTAAAATATTAAAAATTTCACGTTGTATATTAATATCATGAATTCTTTTAGAACCACTACCTAATTCATAACCATTTAAAACTAAATCATAAGAAAAAGATAATAAATTAGAATAATTATTTAATATTTTTAAATCATTTAAATTATTAATTAAAGGCATAGTAAAAGGATGATGATAAGTATTAATTTTATTATTAATATCATAATAAAACATAGGAAAATTATTTATTCAAATAGGATAATAACCTTTTTTAAATTTATAAAATTGATTACAAAAAAAATTTCTTATATTAGTAAAATTATTAAAATCAACATTTTTTTTAAATAATAATATAAATATAAAATTATTTATTTTAATTTTAAATTTTAATAAAATAATATTAATTAAATTATCATTAATATTAATATTACCAAATTTTTTATAATTATATTTATTATTATTATTAGATATAATTTTAATACATAAATAATTTAAAACTTTATTTTTCTTAAAAATAATTAACATATCATTATAGTTAAAATTATTATTATTATAATAATCTTTAATTAAAATAGTTTTTAAATTAAATAAATCAAATTTTATAATTTTTTTATTTATTAAAAAATTAGAAATATCTTTAGAAAATTTTAATGAATTTCTTAAATCAGGTTTATCTGTACCATAATAATCTATTGAATCATAATAACTAATTATAGGAAAATTATTATTTAAAATAATATTTTTAAAATTAAATCACAAATTAATAATTAATTCTTCAATTATATAAATAATATCTTTAAAATTCGAAAAAGATAACTCAATATCTATTTGAGTAAATTCTGGTTGACGATCAGAACGTGAATCTTCATCTCTAAAACATTTAACTATTTGATAATATTTATCTATACAAGAAATCATTAATAATTGTTTAAAAATTTGAGGAGATTGAGGTAAAGAATAAAATTTATTTTTATATATTCTACTAGGAATAATATAATCCCTAGCTCCCTCAGGAAAAGATTTTGATAAAAAAGGTGTTTCTATTTCTAAAAAAAATTTTTTATAAAAAAATTTGCGTATATAAAAACTAACATTTGATCTTAAATTTAAAATATCAAACATTTCTTTTCTTCTTAAATCTAAATAACGATATTTTAATCTAACTTTTTCACTATTTTTTTTATTAATATTTAAAGGCAAAGATTTAGAATAATTATATATTTTAATATTTAACATTTTTACTTCTATTTTAGAATTATTACTTTTTTTTTTACATATTTTTCCTAAAATTTTAATACAAGATTCATTTGTTAATGATAATACTAATTTTCATAAATTTAAATATTTTTTTTTTAAAAAAACTTGAATAATTCCAGTATGATCTCTTAAATCTATAAAAACAATATTTTTTAAAAAACGTAAATTATTAACTCAACCATATAATTTTATTTTTTTATTTAAATTACTTAAATTTAAAAGACCACAATAATAAATTTTCATATAAATCTCTTAATTAAACAATAATAATAACAATTATAATAATAATAATATAATATATAATATATTATTTAAAAAATAGTATTAATTTAATAAATATGAATATAAAAAATAAAATTAAAAAAATAATAGAAAAAATTCTTAAATCAATTAATATAAAAAAAAAATATAATTATAAAATAAAAAATAATTCTAAATTTAGCGATTTTCAAATCAATGGATTAATTAATATAGCAAAAAAAGAAAAAATTAATATAATAAATTTAATTTATTATATAAAAAAAAAATTAAAAAAATATAATATATTTAAAAAAATTAAAACAAAAAAACCTGGATTTATAAATATTTATATAAAAAAAAACATATTAGAAAAAATAATTAATAAATACTCAAAAAAAAAAAATTTTAATATAAAAAATAAAAAAAAATTAACTATAATAATAGATTATTCTTCTCCTAATATAGCAAAACAAATGCACATAGGACATTTAAGATCAACAATATTAGGAGATAGTATTTCAAATATATATAAATTTTTAGGACATAAAATTATTAAAATGAATCATATAGGTGATTGAGGAATACAATTTAGTAATATAATAACATGAATAAAAAAATATAATATAAAAAAAATTAATAATATAAATAAAATAGAAAATATATATAAAAAATCACATAAAGAATTTAAAAAAAATAAAAATTTTGCTAAAAAATCTAGAAAAAATGTAATTAAATTACAAAATAATAATAAAAAAATTATAAAAATATGAAAAAAAATTACAAAAATAACAATTTTAGAAAATCAAAAAATATATAAAAAATTAAATATAAATTTATCTAAAAAAAATATATTTGGAGAAAGTTTTTATAAAAATATGTTACCAAATATAATAAAAGATTTAAAAAAAAAAAATATAGCAAAAAAAGATAAAAAAGCGATAATTGTAAAAATAAAAAATAAAATAAAAAAAATATTAATAATAAAAAAAAAAGATGGAGCGTATCTTTATAGTACTATAGATATAGCATGTATAAAATATAGATGTAAAAAATTTAAACCAAATAAAATAATATATTTTATTGATTCAAGACAGAAAGAATATATAAAACAAATATTTTTAATAAGTAAAAAAGCAAAATATATAAATAATAATACAAAATTAATACATTATTATTTTGGAATAATATTAAATAAATATAATAAACCATTTAAAACTAGAAAAGGTAAAAATATAAAATTAAAAGAAATTATAAAAAAAACAATAAAAAAATCAAAAAAATTAATATCAAAAAAATATAAAAATTTATATAATAAAAATAAAATTTATAGAATATCTAAAAAAATAGCAATAGGAGCTATAAAATATATGGATTTATCAAAAAATAGAATAAATAATTATATATTTGATTATAAAAAAATATTATCATTAAAAAATAATACAGGTCCATATATACAATATGCATATACTAGAATTATATCTATATTAAAAAAAAATAATACAAATATAACAAAAACAATAAAATTAAATAAATTTAAAATATATAATAATATAGAATTTGAAATATCAAAAAAAATAATTAATTTTGAAGAAATAATTAAAAAATCTTATAAAAAAGGTAATCCTCATATAATATGTAACTATTTATATAAATTAACATTAATTTTTTCAAAATTTTATGAAAAAAATAATATAAATAAAATTAAAAATATCAAAATAAAAAAAAGTAAATTAAAATTTATATCAATAATAGGAAAAATAATAAAAATATGTTTATCATTATTAGGTATACCAATATTAAAAAATATGTAAAATAAATAAATTATTTATTACCTATAGTAAATCTATATTTATTATTATAATCTTTATATGTATAAATATTTTTATAACCTCTTTTATTAAATAAATATTGTATTATAGTTTTATGATTATAAGAATGTTCTATAATTAATGTTCCTCCATAACATAAATAAAAATAAGAATTATATATTATATATGAAATATCTTTTATACCATTAATTAAAGAAATTAAAGAAAAATAAGATTCAAATCTTAAATCACTATTATTAATATAATATTCTTCATCTAATTTACTTAAATAAGGAGGATTACTAATAATTAAATCAAATAATATTTGATCTTTTTTAAATAAAGAAAATCAATTACTTTCATAAAAAAAAACATTATTTATTTTTAATTTTAAAGAATTATATTTAGCTAAATTAATTGCTAATTTATTAATATCTAAACCAATTATTTTAACTAAAGGACAATTTTTAGCTATAGATATAGCTATTGATCCTAAACCAGAACCTAAATCAAGAACTTTATTATATTTATTTTTTTTAATTAATTTTATAGCATAATCTACCATTATTTCAGTATCTTTACGAGGTATAAAAATATCAGGATATATTTTAAAAGATAATGAATAAAAATAACATTTATTAATTAAATAATATAAAGGTTCTCCATGAAGTCTTTTAATTAATAAAAAATTTAAATAATTTAATTCAAAAAAATTTAAAATATAATTATTATTTACAATAATTCAACTAATATCTTTATTTAAAACAAATTTTAAAAAAAAAAAAGCATCATTATATATATTTTTATTAGATAATTTATATAAATTAACTTTTTTTAATCATAAAAAAATATTCATAATTATTTTTTATTATAATAATTTAATAAAGGATCAATTAATAATTTTAATTTACCATTAATTATTTCATTTAAAGAATATACTGTAAAATTAATACGATGATCAGTAACACGATTTTGAATAAAATTATAAGTACGATTTCTATCACTTCTCAAACCAGTACCTAATAATTTTTTTTTGTTATTATATTCTTTTTTATTTCTTTTAGAAATCTCTAAATTATAAATTCTAGATTTTAAAATTTTTAATGCTTTAGATTTATTTTTATGTTGTGATCTTTCTTGTTGACATTCAACAATAATACCTGTAGGTATATGAGTTAATCTTACAGCAGAATCTGTAGTATTAACATGTTGTCCTCCAGCACCAGAAGATCTAAATGTATCTATTTTAATATCTTCATTATTAATAATTGGTAAATTTTTATTAGGAATATCTGGTATAACAGCTACTAAACAAGTTGATGTATGTACACGACCTTGAGATTCAGTATATGGTATACGTTGTACTCTATGTCCTCCAGATTCAAATTTCAAATATTTATAAACATTTTTACCTATTATATGACATAATATTTCTTTATATCCATTAATACTATTAGTATTAATATTTATTAATTTTACTTTTCATTTCATTAATTCTGAAAATTTAACATACATTTTAAATAAATCATATGAAAATAATGATGCTTCATTACCACCAGTTCCAGCATGAATTTCTAAGTATACATTTAAAGAATCATTTTTATTTTTACTAGAAAAATTAAAAAAATATTTTAATTTTTTATAATAATATTTAATTAATAATTTTAATTTATATATTTCATTTTTAGCTAAAGTACTAAATTCAGGATCATTTAATAATGATTTTACAGAATTTAATTCATTTAAATATTTTATTCAATTATTATAATATTCTTTTATTTTAAATAATTTTTTATATTTATTAATAATAAAAAAATATTTTTTATTTTTATAAAAATTTTTTTTTTTTAATAAAGAATTAATTTTTTTTATCTTTTTTTCAATTTTTAAAATATTAAACTTAATAAAATTATTCATAAATATACTAATTATAATATTATTTATAATAAATATTATATATAATATGTAAAAAATAATTTAATAAATGATATAATAAATTTATATTTAATTTAATAAAAATAATTATAATGTGTATAAAAATTATTATAGGTATAGGTAATTATATTAATAATTTATTATTTACAAGACATAATGTAGGAATATGATGAATAAATAAAATAATTAATAACGAATATTTTAAAAACATAATTTTTGGAAAACTATATAATTTAAATATAAAAAAAAAAAATATATATTTTTATGTACCAAAAACATATATAAATAATGTAGGTAAATATATATATAAAATAAAAAATAAATTAAATTTAAAAAATAATGAAATATTAATAATTCATGATGAAATTAATATAAATAAAGGAAATGTTAAAATAAAAAATAATTTTGGAAAAAAAAGTACTCATAATGGTATAAAAAATATATTAAAATATTTAAAAAAAGATAATTTTTATCAATTAAGAATAGGAATAGGTAAACCTAAAAAAAAAAAAAAATTAAAAGATTATGTTTTATCAGAACCAAACTATAAAGAAAAATATATAATATGTAAATCAATAAAAAAATCTATAAAATATATAAAAATATTAATAAAAAATAATAACTTTAAATTTATACAAAACATATTAAATTCAAAAATAAATAAATATAATAAAAATTAATTAATTAATATAAATATTTATAATATTTTATTATTATAAAAAATTCAAAAAAATGAATAAAATAGATGAAATATATAAAATTATAAATAAATATTCTAATATACCTAAAAATATAATAAAAAAAAAAAATATAAATGTAAAAATATGTGGAAGAATTATATTAAAAAGATCAATGGGTATTAATACTTTTATAAATATTCAAGATATATATGAAAATATACAAATATTAATAAATAAAAAAATTATTAATAAAAAAAAAATTCCATTAATAAAAAAAATAAAAATAGGAGATATTATATATATAGATGGAATTTTATTTAAAACTAAAACAAAAGAACTAACAATAAATTGCATATATATAAAAATATTAAATAAAATATATAAATCATTACCAGATAAATTTCATAAATTAAAAAATAAAGAAACAAAATATAGACAAAGATATTTAGATTTAATTACAAATATAAAAACTAGAAAAACATTTTTATTAAGAATAAAAATTATAAAACTTATAAGAAATTTTTTAAATAAAAGAAATTTTCTAGAAGTAGAAACTCCAATGTTACATCAAATACCTGGAGGAGCAAATGCTAAACCATTTTTTACATATCATAATAAATTAAATACAAATATGTATTTAAGAATAGCTCCAGAATTATATTTAAAACAATTAATAATAGGAGGGTTTACAAAAATATTTGAATTAAATAGAAATTTTAGAAATGAAGGAATATCATCAAAACATAATCCTGAATTTACAATGATAGAAATATATCAAGCATATAAAAATTATAAATATATCATGAAATTAATAGAAAAAATGATTTATTACATAATTCAATGTGTACATAAAAAAGAAATAATTTTTTTTAATAAAAAAAAAATAAATTTTTCATTTCCATATAAAAAAATTTCTATCAAAAAAGCAATATATAAATATTCAAAATTATTTAATAATATAAATGAATTAGAAAATAAAGATAAAATATTAAAAATAGCAAAAAAATTAAAAATAAAAATAAAAAAAAAATATACAATTAATAAAATTATTATAAAAATATTTAAAATAACAACTGAAAAATTTTTAATTCAACCAACATTTATAACTGAATATTTTATAGATATTTCACCATTAGCTAAAATAAATAAAAAAAATAAAAATATAGCAGATAGATTTGAATTATTTATAGCAGGTTATGAAATTGCAAATGGTTTTTCAGAATTAAATGATTATAAACAACAATATATAAATTTTAAAAAACAATTAAAAATAGAAAATAAAAATAAAAAATTTCTAAATATAAATTATATAAATTCTTTAAAATATGGACTACCTCCTACTTCAGGGGTAGGTTTAGGTATAGATAGATTAATTATGATATTAACTAATAATAAATCAATTAAAGATGTTATTTTATTTCCTACTTTAAAAAAAAATAAAAATAATTAAATTAAATTTATATATAAATAAAATTTATATAATTTTATAAATTAAATTTAAATATTTAATTAAATAATTATTTAATTTTAATAAAAATATTTATATAAATAAAAATTATAAATTAATTTATTTAAATAAAAATTAATAAAAAATTTTAATAAATTTAATAAATTAAATTAATAAAATTTTAATCTATTAAATATATAATTTAAATATTAATTATTATAAATTAATATAATATATGTTGTATATTATAAATAATAAATTAAAATATTTATTATTAAATAATAAAATTATATATAATTTAAATAATAAATTTATAAAATGAAAATAAAATGTGGAATTATAGGTTTACCTAATGTAGGTAAATCTACATTATTTAATATATTAACAAATAGTAATATAAAAAATAAAAATTTTCCATTTTGTACTATAAAACCTAATATAAAACATATAAAAATAAAAAACAATAAAATAAATAAAATAGCTAAAATATCTAATATTAAAAAAATTATTTTACCTAAAATAAAATATATAGATATAGCTGGATTAATAAAAGGATCATCAAAAGGATTAGGTTTAGGAAATAAATTTTTAAATGATATAAAAAAAACCAATGTTTTAATACATGTTATTAGAATTTTTAAAGATAAAAATATTATAAATATAAATAAAAATATAAATCCAATAAGAGATATAAATATTATAGAAAATGAAATAAAATTATCTGATTTAATTAATTTAGAAAAAAAAAAAGAAAAAACAAAAAATAAAAAAAATATAAAAATTATAAATTCATATATTAAAAATATAGAAAAAAATACTTTATTAAAAAAAAATAAAAAAAATAAAATAATTTTTATTAAAAAAAATAATTTATTAACATTTAAAAAAAAAATATATATATTAAATATAAAAAATAAATTAAAAGAAAAAAAAATAATAAATAATACTATTAAATATTTAAAAAAAAGAAAAAATAAATTTATTATTATAAATATAAAAAAAATATATAAAAAAAAAAATAATATATATAAATATTATAAAAAATATTTAATTAATAAAATAAAAAATATAATATTTAAATTATTAAATTTAATTAAATTTTATACAATTCATAATAATAAAGCAAAAATGTGATTATTAAATCCTTACGATAATAATATTTTAAAAGCAGCTAAAAATATACATAGTGATTTTTTTAAAAATTTTATAAAAGCACAAATAATAAATTATAAAACTTTTATAAAATATAAAGGATGAAATGAAGTTAAAAAAAAAGGAAAAATTAAAATAAAAGGAAAAAAATACATAGTAAAAAATAATGATATTATTTATTTTTTAATAAATAAATCTTAATAAAATTATATAAATAATTTAATAAAAAGGATAAATATGATATTTAAACAACCTAAACCATTTTATCTTATTTTTTTTCTAGAATTATTTGAACGCTTTGGTTTTTATAGTTTACAATCTATTATATTAATTTATTTAGTAAAAAAAATGTTATTATCAGAATTTGAAGCAATTAATATATATACATCATTTAATGCATTAATGTATGGAATGGTAGTAATAGGAGGATGAATTGGTGATAAACTTTTAGGAGTAAAAAGAACTTTATTTTTAGGAATAATAAATTTAATAATAGGATATACTATAATATTTATAAATTTAAATAATATTAATTGAATATATATAGGATTGTCTATTATAGCTATAGGAAATTGTTTATTTAAACCAAGCCCATCAATAATTTTATCAAATATATATAAAAAATATAATAAACAAATTGATTCAGGTTTTACTATATATTATATGGCGGTAAATATAGGATCTTTACTTTCTATATTAATTACTCCTTTAATATATAATAAATTTGGCTGAAAAATATCTTTTTTAATACCTATTTTAGGTCCTATATTTACATTAATATCATATTTAATTTATAACAATATAATATATGAATTTGGCTCAAAATTAGATTATAAACCAATAAATAAAAAAATATTATTTATATTATTAATATCATTAATAATATCACCAATATTTATATCTTATTTTATAAAAAATATATATTTAACTAATATAATAATAAATTTTATTATATTATCAATATTAATTATATTTATAAAAGAAATTTTATTTTTAAATAATAAAAATAAAAAAAGAATGATAGTTGCTTTTATTCTTATAATAGAAGCAATAATATATTTTATATTATATAATCAAATACCAACATCATTAAATTTTTTTACAATAAAAAATGTTGAAAGTAATATATTTGGAATAAATATAAATCCTATACAATTTCAAGCATTAAATCCATTTTGGATAATAATATTTAGTCCTATTTTATCTAAAATATATAATATATTTGGAAATAAATTATCAATAATTTATAAATTTGCTATAGGAATGACACTTTCATCAATTTCTTTTTTAATAATTCCTATTGGAATATATTTAGATACTAATAATCAAGGATTAATACCTTCATATTGATTAATATTAAGTTATTTATTTCAAAGTATAGGAGAATTAATGATATCTGGATTAGGATTATCAATGATATCTCAACTTGTACCAAAAAAATTAATAAATTTTACATTAGGATCATGATTTTTAACAACATCAATATCATCAATATTATCAGGAAAAATAGCAAATATAATGTCAATACCAAAAGATATTAATATAAATAAATTTCAACTATTAAATATATATTTTAATAGTTTTATTAAAATAGGAGTTTATAGCGGAATAATTGCAATATTTATGTTAATTAGTACTTCTATATTAGATTCTATAATAAAAAATAAATAATTAATTTATATAGGAAAATAATGATATCTATAATAATTTGTATGCATGGAAAATTAGGAACTGAAATACTTAAAACAATAGAATTAATTATTGGTAAACAAAAAAATATTATTGCTTTTAATTTTTTAGAAAATGAAAATACAGATAATATTATTAAAAAATATAAAAATTCATTTAAAAAATTAAATATAAAAAATGGATTAATATTTTTTGTAGATATATTTGGAGGAAGTCCTTTTAATGCAGCTAATAAAATATTAAATGAAAAAAAAATTAAATGTGATATTATATCAGGAACTAATATACCTATGTTATTAGAAGTATTAATGTCAAGAGAAGACAAAAAAAATTTTAATGAACTAGTTAATATAGCTATAGATATAGGTAAAAAAAGTATTAAAAATATTTTAAATAAAAAATAAAATTATAATAAAATAATAATAATATATATAAATAAAATAAATATATGAAAATAATGTTAACAAGAATTGACGATAGATTAATACATGGTCAAGTTACAATAGGATGAAGTAAAGAATTTAATATTTCTAGAATAATTGTAGTAAATGATAAAGTATATAAAGATAAAATAAGAAGTAAATTATTAAAACAAGTATCTCCATTAGATATAACATCACATGTAGTAAATATAAAAAAATTTATAAAAGTATATAATAATCCTAAATATTCTAAAGATAAAGTAATATTATTATTTACAAATCCAAATGATGTACTTAAAATAATTAAAAAAGGAGTAAATATTAATTCTATAAATATAGGAGGTATGTCTTATAAAAAAAATAAAATACAAATTACAGATACAATATCAGTAAATAAAAAAGATGTAATATCTTTTTATAAATTAAATAATATGAAAATTAAATTAGAAATACGTAAATTACCAAATGATAAAAAAATAAATTTAATAGAAATATTAAATAAAAAAAAATTCTCTATCTAATAAAAGAGGAGAAATTATGACATTATTACAAACAGTATTAATATTTTTTATAAGTTGTTTAATAGGTATAGATTCTATATTAGATCAATTTCAATTACATAGACCTATAATAGCTTGTACTTTAATAGGATTAATATTAAAGGATATAAAAACAGGTGTAATAATAGGTGGAACTCTAGAAATGTTAGCTTTAGGATGAATGAATATAGGAGCTGCAGTTTCTCCAGATACAGCTTTATCATCAATAATATCTACAATATTAATTATTTTAGGTAAACAATCAATAGGATCTGGTATTGCTTTATCTATACCTTTAGCAATAACAGGACAAGTATTAAATCTATTAATTAGAAGTATAAATATAGCTTTTCAACATTTAGCAGATAAAGTAATAGAAAAAAATAAAAATTTATCTTATATATCATATATACATATATCTGCTTTATTTTTACAAGCAATGAGAATATCTATACCTAGTATAATTATAAGTTATACAGTTAATACAGAATTAATAAAAAATATATTAAATTCAATACCTTTAATAATTACTAATGGATTAAATTTAGCAAGTGATATAATAGTTATAGTAGGATATGCTATGGTAGTTAATATGATGGAAAGTAAATCATTAATGCCTTTTTTTTATCTAGGTTTTATAATATCAGGATTTACTAAATTTAATTTATTAGCATTAGGTATACTAGGTTTAATATTTGCTATATTATATATACAATTATCACCAAAATACTACTTTAATAATAAAAATAAAATTAAAAAAATAGTTCAAGACGATGAATTAGATTAATATCTAAGGTATAATAATGAACATAAAAAAAATAAATAAAAATGATATAAATAAAGTTTTTATACGTAGTACTTTTTTACAAAGTTCTTGGAATTTTGAAAGAATGCAATCTTTAGGATTTTGTTTTTCAATTATTCCTATAATAAATAAACTTTATAATAATAACAAAAAAAAAAAAAAAGCAATAAAAAGACATTTAGAATTTTTTAATACACAACCATATATGGTTGCACCTATATTAGGTGTAGTTATAGCATTAGAAGAACAAAAAGCTAATGGAATAAATATAAATAAAAAAACAATAAATAATATTAAAATAGGTTTAATGGGTCCATTAGCAGGAATTGGAGATCCTATATTCTGAGGAACTGTAAGACCTATATTATCATCATTAAGTTCTAATTTATCAATAAATGGTAGTATAATAGGTCCAATATTATTTTTTATATCTTTTAATGTTATAAGATTAACAACATTATATTTTGGTATACATTATGGTTATAAAAAAGGAATTAATATTATAAAAGATATAAGTAATAATTTATTACAAAAAATAACAGAAGGTTCATCTATATTAGGTTTATTTATAATGGGTGCATTAATTAATAAATGAACTAAAATATCTATACCTATAGTAATATCAAACATAAAAAATGATAAATTAAAAAATGTATTAACAATACAAAATATATTAGATAAAATCTTACCTGGAATATTACCTCTTATTTTAACAATAATATGTATGTGATTATTAAAAAAAAAAATTAATCCATTAACTATAATAATGATGATATTTTTATTTAGTATAATAAGTAAATATCTACATGTAATAAGTAATTAATAAAGGAAATAAATAAATGAATAATAAAGTAGATAAAAAAAAATATATAAATGAAAAAAATAAAAAAAATGAAAATAATATAAATAAAAATATTAAAAATAATAATAAAAAATATTTTTATAAAGAAATTAATAAATTTAATAATTCTTTAGAAAATATAAAAGAATATATAAAAAACAAACCAATTACATCAATATTATTATCTTTAAGTATAGGTTTTATATTAGGATTAATTATTAAAAAAAATAAAAACTCATATTAATGAGTTTTTATTTTTTTTTTATATAAATAATAAATATTATAATAAATATATTAATTAAATATATAAATTTTATAAATTTATTTATTTTTTTTTTTTTAATAAATTCTATTTAAATTTAATAATTAAATTTTTATATATATAATTATTTAAATTAATTTAATTAAAATTTTTAAAATAAAATGAATAAAAAAAATAATAACATTAATTTAATTAATGTAGAAAAAGAATTAAAAATATCATATTTAAATTATGCTATGTCTGTAATAATAGGAAGAGCATTACCTGATGTTAGAGATGGATTAAAACCAGTACATAGAAGAATATTATACGCAATGTATATATTAAAAAATAATTTTAATAAATCATATAAAAAATCAGCAAGAATTGTAGGAGATGTAATAGGTAAATATCATCCACATGGCGATAATGCAGTATATGATTCAATAGTAAGAATGGCTCAAAATTTTTCTTTAAGATATCCTTTAATAGATGGTCAAGGAAATTTTGGATCTATAGATGGAGATTCTGCAGCTGCAATGAGATATACAGAAATAAGAATGTCAAAAATATCAGAAGAATTTTTAAATGATATAGAAAAAAATACAGTAAATTTTTTAAATAATTATGATAATACAGAAAAAATACCAGAAATATTACCTACAAAAATACCTAATATATTAATAAATGGATCTACAGGAATAGCTGTAGGTATGGCTACAAATATACCTCCACATAATATAACAGAATTAATAAATACTTTATTAGTATATTTAAATAATAAAAAAATATCTACAAAATATTTAATGAAATATTTAAAAGGACCAGATTTTCCTACAGGTGGAATTATAGAAAATAATATTGGAATATATAAAGCCTATAAAACAGGAAAAGGGATAATAAAAATAAAAGCAAAAATAAAAATAGAAAAAAATAAAAAAAATAATAAAAAAAATATTGTTATATATGAGTTACCATATCAAATTAATAAAAGTAAAATAATAAAAAAAATTGCAAATCTTATAAAAGAAAAAAAAATAGAAAATATTTATAATATAAGAGATGAATCAGATAAAGATGGAATGAGAATAGTTATAGAAATAAAAAAAGATTCAAATCCTAAATTAATAATAAATAAATTATTATATTTTACAAATTTAAAAATTTCTTATAGTATAAATATAGTAGCATTATATAAAGGTAAACCACAAATATTAAATTTAAAAAAAATATTAAATATTTTTATAAAACATAGAAAAAAAATTATAAAAAATAAAACTTTATTTCAATTAAATATAAAAAAAAAAAAATTAAATATTTATGAAGGATTATTAATAACTTTAAATAATATAGATAAAATAATTAATATTATAAAAAGTTATAAAAATATAAATTTAATAAAAAAAAATATATTAAATAAAAAATGAAAAATAAATAAATATTTAAAAATTAAAAATAATAAAAATAATATATATATAATGAATTCTTTACAAGTAAATTCATTATTAAATTTAAATTTGATTAAAATATCTAAAATAGAACAAAATAAAATAAAAAATAAATATTTTCTTCTAATAAAAGAAATAAAAAAATTAAAAGAAATTTTAATTAATAAAAAAAAATTAATAAATATTATTAAAAGTGAATTAATATATATTAAAAAAAATTTTGGAGATAAAAGAATTACTAAAATTAAAGAAAAAGAAAAAAAAATAAATATAAAAGATTTAATAAAAAAAGAAAATATATTTATAATTTTAACATATTTAAATTATATATGTTATCAAAAAATTTCTATATATGAAGTACAACATAAAAAAGGTAAAGGTAAAAATATTTTAAAAGATAAAAATAATGATTATATACAAAATATACTTTACACTAATACACATAAAAAAATATATTTATTTTCAAATAAAGGAAAATATTTTAAAATAAATTCTTATGAATTACCTATAAAAAAAAAAAAATATAAAGGAAAACCAATAATTAATTTTATAAAAATAAAAAAAAAAGAAAAAATTAATTTTTTATTAGAAGAAGAAAAAAATAAAAATTTTAATAATATTATACTTATAACAAAAAAAGGAATTATAAAAAAAATAAAAATAAATAAACTTAAAGAAAATAATAAAAAAGGATTAAATATTATAAAAATAAAAAAAAATGATGAACTTATAAATGCAATTTTTATAAAAAAAAATCAGGAAATAATAATATTTACAAAATTAGGTAAAGCTTTACGTTTTTCAGAAAATAAAATAAGAAAAACAAATAGAAATTCATTTGGAATTAAAGGAATAAAATTATTAAATAATGATAATATAGTATCTATTATAAGATTATCAAAAAAAGATTATAAAAAAGAAGTTACAATAATAACTGAAAAAGGATATGGAAAAAGAACATTAATAAATGAATTTCCTATAAAATCAAGAGGAAATAAAGGTATATTATCAATTAAAATAAATAATAAAAATGGTAATATTATAAAAGTTATTAAAACAAAAAAAAATGATGAATTAATTATTATTACTAATAAAGGTAATTTAATACGTATTAAAAATAAAGAAATTAATTTATTAAAAAGAAATACACAAGGAATTATAATTATGAAAATAAATAAAAAAAATGAAAAAATTTCCGATATAGAAAGAATATCTTTATAATAAAATTATATATTATATATATTTAATATTTATCTTTAAAATTTTTATAATACATGAACTGAAGTCGTATTACTTGTACCAGAAGATACTAAAGCTCCAGAAACCATTACTACTATATCTCCAACTTTTGCATAACCAGTAGATATAGATAAACTTTTACCTATACGATAAAAATCATCAGTAGAATTAATAGAATTAATTACCATAGGTATAACACCTTTTATTAAAAAAAGTTGTCTAGCAATTATTTTATCTTCTGTTAAAGCTAAAATTAATGATTTAGGAAAATATTTTCTAATAAATTTAGGAGATTTACCTGCTCTAGTAAATACTAAAATTAAAGGTGAATTTAATTTTTTTGATATATCTACAGAACTTTTACAAATAGCTTCACTAATTGGCATATTTATATCATTTTTATAATAAAAAATATTATTATTCATATTATTATCAGTACGTTCACAAATATTACTCATAATTTTAACAGCTTTTATAGGATATTTTCCTTTAGCACTTTCTCCAGATAACATAACTGCATCAGTACCATCTAATATAGCATTTGCTACATCTCCAGCTTCAGCTCTAGTAGGTCTTGGGTTTGTTATCATAGATTCAAACATTTGAGTAGCAGTAATAACAACTTTTCTAGAAAAATTACATTTTTTTATCATCATTTTTTGAGCAAAAATAACATCTTCAACAGGTATTTCAACACCTAAATCTCCTCTTGCAACCATTATTCCATCAGAAACATTAAGTATTTGATCAAAATTTTTTAAACTTTCTCTATTTTCAATTTTAGATATAATTTGTATTTTTTTACCATTATTTTTATCCAAAAAATTTCTTAATTCTAAAATATCAGAACTTTTTCTTACAAAAGAAGCTGCAATAAAATCTACTTTATATTCACAACCAAATAATAAATCATTTTTATCTTCTTTAGATAAAAATTTTAAATTTAATGATACATTAGGTAAATTAATACCTTTATTTTCTCCTAAAAATCCACTATTTTTTACCTTACAAATAATTTTTTTATTTTTTTTATCTATAACTTTCATAGATATTAATCCATCATCTATTAATATTAAATCTCCTATATTTAAATCATAAATAAAATTTTTATAATTAACACTTACAGTTTTATTATCACCTAAAAATTTTTTATCATATATAAAATTAAATATTTGTCCTGAATTTAAAAAAACTTCATTTGAATTTTTTAATTTTAAAGTACGTATTTCAGGACCTTTAGTATCTAATATTATAGAAATATTTTTACCTGTATAATTAATAGCTAATTTTAAATTATTTATATAATTTTTATAAATTTCATAACTTCCATGAGAAAAATTTAATCTTATTACATCCATTCCAGAATTTAATAATTTAATTAAAATCTCTTTTTTATTAATACTAGGACCCATAGTACAAACTATTTTAGTTTTTTTCATAATTAACTCATTTAAATTAAAATAAATAAATAAATATTTTATAATACGTTCTAGTGGATTCGAACCACTGACTTCCATTACGTCAAAATGGTACTCTACCTCTGAGTTAAGAACGTAAATATAATTATAATAAATAATTAATTTAAAAATTAAATAATAACATATATTATTATATATTAATAATTTAAATTAAAAATATTTACTTATAAATTTATGAAAAATAATATAATTAAAGAATTAAAATTAAGAAAATTAATAGAAAAAATTTCTGACGAAAAAAAAATAAAAAAAATATTAAATAATAAAAATAATAATATATATTGTGGATTCGATCCAAATAATGATAGCCTTCATATAGGTCATTTAATACCACTAATAACATTAAAAAGATTTTTAAATTTAGGATATAAACCAATAATATTAATTGGATCATTTACATCAATTATTGGTGATCCAAGTTTTAGATATAAAAAAAGAAAAAAATATAATGAAAATAAAATAAAAACATTTAGTAAAAAAATTATAAAACAAATAAAAAATATAATCTCAAATAAAATAAAAATATTACAAAATATAAAATGATTTGAAAATATGAAAATAAAATTTTTTTTAAAAAAAATAGGAAAAATATTTATAATTAATAATATGTTAAATAAAAAATCTATAAAAAAAAGAAATATAAAAAAATATCATGGAATAACATTTACTGAATTAAGTTATCCTATATTACAAAGTTATGATTTTTTATATTTATTTAAAAAAGAAAATGTAAAAATTCAAATTGGAGGATCTGATCAATGAGGAAATATTATTTCAGGAATAAATCTTATAAAAAAAAAATTAAAAAAAAAATCTTTTGGAATAACTTTACCTTTAATAACAAAAAAAAATGGTAAAAAATTAAGTAAATCAGAAAATAATAATGATAATATTATATGATTAGATCCAAAAAAAACAACACCATATGAATTTTATCAATTTTGATTAAATATAAATGATAATAAAATAAATGAATATTTTAAACAATTTACATTTTTAAAAATAAAAAAAATAAATGATATTATAAAAAATAAAAACATAAAAGAAAAAAAAGAAATTTTAGCTAAAAAAATTACAGAAATTGTACATGGTAAAAAAAAAATAAAAAATATTATAGACACAACAAAATTTTTTTTTAAAAAAAAAATAAAAAAAATAACAAAAAAACAATTTATTAAATTATTTAAAAATGAAATACCTAAATTATCTATTAATAATAATATAATAAATTTAAAAGAAATTATAATATTATTAAAAATTGTAAAAACAAAATCACAAGCACATAATTTAATATGTAATAAAACAATAAAAATAAATAACAAAAAAATTACAAATTATAAATATAATATAAAAAAAAAAGATAAATTATTTAATACTTTTACAATAATAAAAAAAGGAAAAAAAAATTTTTTTTTAATAAAATGAATAAATAATTAATAAATTTCAAAAAATATATTATTTTTAATAGAAATATTAAAATTATTAATTAATAAATTACAAATATTATTAATCATAATTGAATTACCACATAACATAAATAAACTATCATTATTAATTAAAAAATTATTATTTATTTTAAAATTATTATAAAAATCTAAATTAGAAACCCTTCCATTTAAAAAGAAGGGTAATTCTATTTTATTTTTTTCTTTACTTAAAAAAAAATAAAAATATAAAAAATTATATCCATATATATTTTGATAATATAATAATCTATTTAAATAAATAAAATTATTAAAATAATCAGTACCATATAAAAATATAACTTTATTAAAAAATTTTTTTATAATATTTAAATTATTTTGTAACATAGATAAAAAAGGACTTATACCAGTACCATTAGATATCATTCATAAATATTTTATATTTTTTTTTTTAATTATATTTAATAAAGTAAATTTCCCATATGAATAATTTGATATATAAATAATATCATTAATATTAAATTTATATAATAAATTTGTAAAATATCCATAATATTTTTTAGAAATATAAAATTCTAATTCTTTATCATTACATGAATTAACAAATGAATAAAATCTATATATATAATTATTATTTATATTTAATGCTAATTTAGTAAATTGTCCAGAAATAAAAGGTTTTATATTATTTTTTAAAAAAATACTAAATAATTTATTATTTCATTTATATATATTAATAATTTTATTTTTAATTCATTTATTCTCTTTCATTAAATTTATATTTTTTAAAGTATTTAAAATTATTTTTTCCATTATATATAGATAAAGACCCTAAAGATTCTTCTATTCTAATTAATCTATTATATTTAGCAACTCTTTCAGATCTACTAATAGATCCTGTTTTAATTTGACCACATGAAGTACCAACAGCTAAATCAGCTATAGTAGTATCTTCAGTTTCTCCTGAACGATGAGAAATTATTACAGAATAATTATTTTTTTTTGCTAATTTTATAGTATTTAAAGTTTCTGTTAATGTTCCTATTTGGTTAAGTTTAATTAAAATAGAATTAGCAACATTTAATTTTATACCTTTTTTTAATAAATTATAATTTGTAACAAATAAATCATCTCCTACTATTTGAATAGTATCATTTAATATACTAGTTAAATAAACATAACCATTTCAATCATATTCACTTAAAGGATCTTCTACAGATAATATAGAATATTTATTAATTAAATTATTTAAATATTCAGTTAATTCATAAAAAGAAAAATTTTTATTTTCTAAAAAATATATTTTTTTATCTTTATTATAAAACTCAGAAGAAGCACAATCTAAAGATAAATAAATATCTTTACCTAAAATATAACCTGATTTTTTTACAGCATCATTTATTAATATTATTGCTTCTTCATTAGAAGTTAAATCAGGAGCATAACCTCCTTCATCACCTATAGATATTTTTTTTTTATTTAATTTTAATATTTTATATAAATTATGAAATATTTCAGAACACATTCTAATAGCATGTCTAAAACTTTTAGCACCAACTGGTTGAATCATAAATTCCTGAATATCTATATTATTATCAGCATGACAACCACCATTTATAATATTCATCATTGGAATTGGCATAAAAAATTTTTCTTTATTATTTCCAATTAAATTAGAAATATATTTATATAAAGGTAAATTTAAATATTTAGATGCAGTTTTTGCAACAGCTAAAGATACAGCTAAAATAGAATTAGCACCTAATTTAGATTTATTATTAGTACCATCATAATTAATCATTAAATTATCAATATTAAATTGATCAGTAACATCTAAACCTATTATTTCTTTAGAAATTATATTATTTATAATAAAAACAGATTTTAAAACACCTTTACCTAAAAAACGATTTATATCATTATCACGTAATTCCAAACACTCATTAATACCTGTAGAAGCACCTGAAGGTACCATAAATCTAGAACTAATATTTTTTGATAAATATATTTCTGCTTCAACAGTAGGATAACCTCTTGAATCAATTACTTCTCTACCTATTACTTTTATAATTTTACTCATATTCTTTCCTAATAATATTAATTATATATAAATAATAATTAATAATTATATAACAAATATAATAAATATAAATAAATAAATTAAATAATTATTTTATAAAATTAATATAAATATTAAATATTTATAATATTTTTACATATTAATAATAATATGATAATATTATAAATATAAATACTAGTGGGGTAGAGCAGTGGTAGCTCGTCGGGCTCATAACCCGAAGGTCGTTGGTTCAAATCCAACCCCCGCAATTAAATTTTATATATTATTTATATAAATTTTTTAATAAAATAATATATATACTATTTATAATATAAATTATTAAAATTCCTCTTAATAATCCAAATAATATACCTAATATTTTATCTAAAAATAAAATAAAATTAAAAAATATATTTTTTAATAAAAATAAACTATATTTTTCTAAAAAATAACAAAAAATAAATATAAAAAATATTAAAAAAAATCATAAAAAATTATATTTTTTTATATATAAATTTAAATAATTATAATAAATTAAAAAAAATTTATTTATTAAAAAATAAAAAATTATAAAAAAAAAACATGAATATATTTCTTTTAAAAAACCTCTTTTAAAACCATATAAAATAGAAAATAAAATTATTAAATAACTAAATATATAAATAATTTTCATAACATTATTTAAATTATTAAATTTTAAATTATTTATAAAATTAATTATTATTAAATTAATTTATTTAATATTATTAATTTTATAAATTAATATAAATAAATATTTATTATAACATTTATAATTTATATTATATTAATAAAATATTATTTAATAAATATAATTAATTATATAAAATATAAATAATTAATTTATAAATATTATGTAAATAATAATTATTTTAATTAATTTATTAAATATCAATAATAAAATTAATAATTAACAGATATTAAATATAAACCATATGGTTTTACAATATTTATATTAAATATTTTATTATTTTTATAATTTAAAAAATCTTTTAATCAATATATAGAATATATTCTTGTACCAACCATTATTAAACAACTAACTATATTACGAACCATATGATATAAAAAAGAATTAGCTTTTATATCAAAAAAAATAAAATTATTTTTTTTAAAAATATTTAAATAAAATATTTTTTTATAAGGATTTTTAGATTCACATTTAGATGACCTAAAAGAACTAAAATCATGTTCTCCAACTAAAAATTTTGCAGATTTAGACATTAAATAAATATCTAAATCTTTATTAAAATACATAACTAATTTATTTAAAAAACTAGAACGAATTTTAGAATTATAAATTATATATATATAACGTCTTGAAATAGCATTATAACGAGAATGAAATTTACTAGATACATATTTTATTCATTTAAATGAAATATCATAAGGTAAAATAAAATTAATATTATATAATAATTTATTTATATTTATATATTTATAAATATCAAAATGAAAAATTTGACCTATACTATGAACTCCAGAATCCGTTCTACTAGAACAAAAAATTTTTATTTTTTCTTTTATTAATATAAATAAAGATTTTTCTATTATATTTTGTATACTATTATCATTAATATTTTGTATTTGTCATCCACTATAATTAGTTCCTTTATATTCTACACAAACAACTAATCTATATTTTTTATACATTTTAAAAATTATTTTTATTACGTAAATAATATAATTTAGATTTATTAAAAAAATATTTTTTATATATTTTAATAGAATTAATTATAGGAGAATATATTTTAAATACTCTTTCAACTCCTTCTCCATAAAAAATTTTTCTTAAAGTAATAGAAGAATTTATCCTATTATTTTTAATAGAAATTAATATACCTTTAAAAGATTGTAATCTTTTTTTTTTTCCTTCTATAACTCATATTTTAACTTCTAAAACATATCCAGTTTTTAAATAAGGAATATTAATTTTATTAATATATTTTTTTTCTATATAATTTATAATATCATTATTATTCATAAAATTTTCTCAAATAAATAAATCATTAAATAATTAAATATTATTATTTCTTTTTTTTTTCTAATAAAAAATTATTTAATAAATAAGGTTTTTTTAATAAAGTTTTTATAAACGATTGTTGTAATCTTCATAATTTAATATTTTTATGATTACCTGATAATAAAACTTTAGGTACAAAATAATTATTAAATATTTTAGGTTTAGTATAATTAGGATAACTTAATAATTTACTATTAATAAAAAAAGAATTTTCATATAAAGAATTAATATTATTTAAAACACCAGGAATATATCTAATTAAAATATCAATTATAACTAAAGTAGAAATTTCACCACAACTTAATATATAATCTCCAATAGATAATTCAATATCAACATAATTATCAATAATACGTTGATCAATACCACTATACCTTCCACATATAAAAATTAAAGATTTATAATTTAATATTTTTTCAATTAAATTTTTATTAATAATTTTACCTTGAGGAGAAGGATAAATTACAAATGAATTATTATATTTAGTTTTAATTTTTTTAATAGCTAAATATAATAATTTAGGTTTAATTAATAAACTAGATGAACCTCCATATATTTTTCCATCAAAAGAATCATTTTTTTTAATAAAATCAATAATATTAAAAAAATTTATCTTTATTTTTTTTTTATTAATTGCTTTATTTATCAAACCATTTTTAAATGGAGATCTAAAAAAATTAGGATTAATAGTAATAATATTTAACTTCATATTTTAATAAATTAAAATTTAAATACATAATAAATTAAATAATTTTCTTATATTTTTTAACTAAATAAAAAACTCTATTAGATAATAGAGCACCATTTTTTAATCATTTATTTAAAACACTTATATTAATATAAATACTTTTTTTATATTTAAAAGAAATAAAAGGATTATAAAAACCTATTTTTTTAATAAATTTACTATTACGAAATCTACGTCTATCAGCAATTACAATATTATAAATAGGTAATTTTTTTCTTCCATAACGAGCTAAACGAATAATTACCATAAATTCCTCAAATAATTTAATATATTAAATTATAAATAGTGGGAAAGGGATTCGAACCCTTGATACATAAATGTATACATATTTTCCAAACATGCTCTTTAAACCACTCAGACATCCCACTAAATATATTATTATTATATTATAATATTTTGACATTTTAAATATTTTTAATATATAATATAATATTCCTCTGTAGTTCAGTTGGTAGAACAACGGACTGTTAATCCGTATGTCACTGGTTCAAATCCAGTCGGAGGAGTATTTTAAATTATAAATTAGTATAAAAAGTATTAATAAAATTATTTTCAATAAATAATCTACGAGATTCCACGTTATCTCCCATTAAAATTTTAAATAAATAATCAGCTTTTTTAGCATCTTCTATAAATATTCTTGATATAATTCTTTTTTTAGGATCCATAGTAGTATTTCATAATTGATCAGGATTCATTTCACCTAAACCTTTATATCTTTGTATAAATATAAATTTTTTATTTTTATTTAATACAAAATCAATTAAAGAATAAAAATTATTAAAATATTTTTTAACATTATTTATAATAATATATTTTTTATAATTTTCATTAAAAAAAAATATTTTTTTTTTAAAATTTAATAATAATATATATTTATTATAAAAAAATGATTTTTTTATATAAATAATTTCATTATTAAATTTATTTAAAAAAATAAATTTAACTTTTAAAAAACATTTATTTTTTTTTATAATTTTAAATAAAATCTTATTTTTATAAAAATCATTATTATTTAATAATAATAAAAAATCATTTAATCATAAATAAATATTATCTAAATAATTAATATTTATTTTTTTAAAAAAAATTAAATTATTAAAAATGTAAATAATAAAATCACTTTTTTTACCAAAAATATCAATAATAAAATTAATATATTCTATAGATAAATTAATTAATTTTTTATTATTTAATAATAAAACATCTTTTTCTTTATATAAATTTATATTTTTAAAAGAAAAATAAAATTTATATTTCATTAAATCTTTATTATTATTTATATAAAATTCTTCATTTTTATATTTTATTCTATATAAAGGAGGACGTGCTATATATATAAAACCATTTAAAATTAATTCAGGCATATATCTATAAAAAAAAGTTAATAATAATGTTCTTATATGAGCTCCATCAACATCAGCATCAGTCATAATAATTATACGATTATATCTTAATTTATTTAATTTAAAATTTTTACATATTATTCCACATCCTAATACTGAAATTAATATATTAATTTCTTTAGATAATAAAATTTTATCTAAACTAGTCTTTTCTACATTAATTATTTTTCCTTTTAAAGGTAAAATAGCTTGATTAATTCTATTTCTACTTTGTTTTGCAGAACCACCAGCTGAATCACCTTCTACTAAAAAAATTTCTGATAATTTAGGATTTTTTTCTTGACAATCAGCTAATTTATTAGATATAGAAAATAAATCTAATCCTAATTTTTTTTTAGATAATTCTCTAGATTTTCTTAAAATTTCTCTATTTTTACAAGAATTAATAATTTTATTTATTATATTTTTAGTATCTTTTGGATTTTCTAAAAAAAAATTATATAAAGAATTACAAACAAATGATTCTACTAAATATTTTATTTCTGAAGAAATTAATTTATCTTTAGTTTGAGAAGAAAATTTAGGATTAACTATTTTTATAGATAATATAGAATATAAACCTTCTCTAGTATCATTACCAATGATATTAAATTTAGATTTTTTATGAAATAATTCTTTACTTAAATATAAATTTACTGTTTTAGTAATAGAAGATTTTAAACCAGATAAATGAGTACCACCATCAATTTGAAATATATTATTTGTAAAACATAATATTTTATTTTTTATAGAATCAATTCATTGAAAAACAAGTTCTATAAAAAAATTATTTTTATTTTTCCTTAAATAAAAAATATTTTTATGAATAACTTTTTTTTTTCCAATTATATTTATAAGAAAAGATTTTATTCCACCTTTATTAAAAAATATATTATTCTTTTTATTTTTTATATCTATTAAATTTATATTTAAACCAGAATTTAAATAAGATAATTCATTTAATCTTTTAAATAAAATTTTATATTTAAATTTATTAAAATTATTAAATATTTTTTTATCAGGTCAAAAATGTATATATGTTCCTGTTATATCAGTTTTTCCAATAACAGATAAAGAATTTTTAGGTATACCATATTTATATATTTGATAATATATTTTATTTTTTCTATATATTTTTATTTTTAATTTTTCAGAAAGAGCATTTACTACAGATATTCCAACTCCATGTAAACCACCAGAAATATTATACGAATTATTATCAAATTTACCACCAGAATGTAATACTGTCATTACTAATTCAACACAAGATATATTATATTTATTATGTATACCTGTAGGAATACCTCTTCCATTATCTAATACAGAAACAGAATCATCTTTATATAATTTAACTATAATATTATTACAAAAACCAGCTAAAAATTCATCAACAGAATTATCTATAATTTCAAATACCATATGATGTAAACCAGTTCCATCACAAGTATCTCCTATATACATACCAGGACGTTTTCGAACAGCATCTAATCCTTTTAATACTTTTATACTAGATGAATTATAAGAATTAAATAACATATTTTTACTCATTTAATATATTTATATAAAACATAATTTATAATTGTATAGGCATAACCATATAATAAATAAATTTATTATTTAAATTAATTATTTTTATAACAGAATCAGAATCTTTTAAAAAAAAACGTACTTTATTATCATTAGACATAGTTTTTATTATATCTAAAATATATTTTATATTAAAACTAATCTTAAATTTTTTTCCTTTATAATTAATAAAAATTTTTTCTTTAATTTCATTATTATTAGAATCACTAGAATAAATAAATAAATAATTTTTTTTTAAAAAAAACGTTACATAATTAAAAATAGATCCACTAATAATAGAAGAACGAATTAAAGCATTTTTTATATCTAATATAAAAATATCAAAATATATATATTTATTATCATTAATTAAAAAAGAATTATAATCAGGAAATGATCCCTCCATTATATTAGAATATATTATAAAATTATCAAAAATTAATTTAATAATATTATTACTTATATAAAAATTTATTTTTATATCATTTATAAAATTTAATAATTTAAATAATTCTATTACTAAATTACGAGAAATAACTAAAGAAAAATATTTTTTAAATTTATATGTAAAATTATTTAATAATTTATAAATTGAAATACGATAACTATCAGTAGTAACAAAATATAATTTATTTTTTTTATATTCTATTAACATACTATTTAAATAATAGTATATATCTTCAAGACCCATAGAAAAATGAATATAATATATTATTTTTTTTAAATATATACTTGAAATTGAAAAATTATAATTAAAATAAATATTTTTATCTATAATAGGAAAATCTATAACAGGTAAAGTAGATAATAAAGATTTACTTTTTAAACATGATATTTTTAATCTATTAAAAAATAAAAAAAAATAAATATTATGTTTTTTTGGAAAACTTTTACATAATTCATATAATTTATTTATATTAACTGTAACAGAACCATTTTTAAAAGAAGAATCAAAATTTAAATAAATAATAAAACTTATTTCTATATCTAAATTAGTAATTATTAATTTTAATTTTAAATTTTTTAAAATTAATAAAACATTATTTAAAATAGGATTTTTACAAGAATTATTTGTATATTTATTAAATTTATTTAAAATATTTACTATTTTTTCTTTTTCTATAAAAAAATACATATTATAATATAAATAATAATTTAATTAAATTATTAAAATTATAATTAATTAAAAATATTAAAATAATTTTAATTATTATTATTAATATATAATTATAAATAATTTAAATTTTATTTATATAATTAATAAAAAATAATTAATTAATTTAATATTTATAATTAAATATAAATTTAAAATAAATTATAAATATAAATTTTTATTTAATAAAAATATAAATAAAAACTACAGTTAATAATTGTATATTATATTTAATTTAAAATCAATAATTATTTATAATAATTATATATATTAATAATATATTAATTATATTAAAAAAACATAAATATTTATAATATAATAAATAATTATTAAATATAATATAAAATATAATTATTATAATATATAAATTTATATATTTATATATTATTTTAAATTATAATAATATATATATTAAATCTATATTTAAATAAAATTTATTTAATTAAATATTTTATATAAAAATTAATAAAAATTTAAAATTATGAAAAGAACATATCAACCATCAAAAATAAAAAAAAAACGTAATTGTGGTTTTATAAAAAGAATGTCTACAAAAAATGGAAGAAAAATTATTTCAAATAAAAGAAAAAAAAATAAAAAAAAATATAAAAAAAAATTTTCTTTTAAAAAAAAAATAGATTTAAAAAAATAAATAATATAATATATAAAAAAAATTATAAATTTATATTAATAAAAAATAGTATAAATAAATTAAAATATCCAAGATTAGGCATTAATATAAATAAAAAAAATATTAAATATTCAATTATAAGAAATAAAATAAAAAGAATTATTAGAGAAACATTTAGATTAAACCAATATAAAATAAAAAAAATAGATTATTTAATAATAGTAAAAAATATTACTTTATTTAATAAAAAAAAAATATTTAAATATTTTAAAAATATATGAAAATTATATTATATTCAATAGGATAAATATGTTTTATAAAAATAAATTATTTATATTAATAATATTATTTATTTTATGTCTAAATAATAGTATATCTAAAAACAAATATAAAGATAATTATAATAATAATAATAAAATAAAAAAAAAATATATTTATATAAAAAATAATGTTTTTATAATAAAAATAAATAAAAATAATAATAAAATAAATAAAATATTTTTTTTAAAATATAAAAATAATTTTAATAAAAATTATAAATTAATAAATAATAAAAAAAAAGAATACATTATAAATAATAATATTTTATTAAATATAAAAAAAAAAATTATATTTAAAATAAATAAAATTATATATAAAAATAATAAAATCATATTAATATCTGAAATAAAAAATAATAATATAATATTTATAAAATATATAATTTTTAATAAAGATAATTATAAAATATTTATAAAATATTTTATAAAAAATAATTCTAAAAAAAATATAAATATATATACCATAAATAAATTAATACAAAAAATTGATAATAATAAAAAAATAGGATTATTATATAATAATAATAATTTTATAAAATCTAATTTATATAATATTAATAATAAAAATATTATAAATAAAAATTTAAATTGAATATCTATATTCGAAAAATATTTTATTGTTACTTTTATACCCTTAAATAATATTAAAACAAATATTTTTATAAAAAAATATAATAATTTAATAAAAATAGGATATAAAAATTCATATAAAATATTACCAAAAAAAGAAAAATATATAAAATTTAAATTATGAATAGGTCCTAAATTAAATAATATTTTAAATAAAATATCTCCAAAATTAGATTTAACTATAGAATATGGTAAATTATGATTTTTATCAAAACCATTATTTAAAATTTTATCTTTTATAAATAGTAAAATAAATAATTGAGGATATTCAATAATAATATTAACTTTTTTAATAAAAATTGTAACACATCCATTAAATAAAATACAATATAAATTATTTTTAAAAATAAAAAAAATAGAACCTGAAATAAAAAAAATAAAAAAAAAATATTCAAATAATAATAAAAAAATAAATTATGAAATAATTAAATTATACAAAAAATGGAAAATTAACCCTTTTATAAATTTATTTATAATAATTAGTCAAATACCAATATTTATATCAATATATAATTTATTAATTATACCTATAGAATTAAAAAATTCAAAATTTATATTTTGAATTAAAGATCTATCTAATTATGATAGATATTATATTTTACCTATATTTATGAGTATTACAATATATTTTTTACAAAAAAATTATAAAAATAATAATAATAATAATATAAATAATAATTATATTAATATAATTATATCTTCAATATTTACAATATTTTTTTTATATCTTCCAAGTGGATTATTAATATATTATATAATAAATAATATATTAAATATAATTCAACAAAAAATAATAGAAAACAAATATAAAAATAATTTTTAAAATGACTATATTTTCAAAAACTATAATTGCTCAATCAACACCAGTAGGTAATTCAGGTATAGGTATCATAAGAATATCAGGTAAAAAATCTCTTAAAATATCTAAATTATTAACAAAAAAAAATTTAAAACCAAGATATGCAAAATATACTTATATAAAAAATAAAAATAATATAATTTTAGATTATGTAATAATTATATATTATAAATCTCCACATTCATTTACAGGAGAAGATATTATAGAAATACAAAGTCATGGAGGACAAAAAATGATAGAATTAATAATTAAATCTATATTAAATTTTAAATTAAAAAATATAAGAATTGCTAAACCAGGAGAGTTTTCTGAAAGAGCTTTTATTAATAAAAAAATAGATTTAACACAAGCAGAAGCTATAAATTATATTATACATGCAAAATCAGAAAATGAAATATTTTTAGCAACTAATTTATTAAAAGGTTATTTATCAAAAAAAATTAAAAAAATTATAAAAATAATTAAAAATAATTTAATTTTTATAGAAAAAGAAATTAATTTTTCTGAAAAAAATATAAAAAATAGAGATATATTAAAATTAAAAAAAAATAATTTAATTATAAAAAAAAAATTAAAAAAATTATATTATAAATGTAATAATTTTTTTTTAAATGAAAATAATAAAAAAATTATTATAATAGGAAAACCAAATGTTGGAAAATCTAGTTTAATGAATTATTTAACTAAAAAAGATACATCAATAGTAACAAATATAATAGGAACAACAAGAGATATAATAAAAAGTAACATTAATATTAATAATAATAATATGGAAATAATAGATACAGCAGGTATACATAAAACAAAAAATAAAATAGAAAAAATAGGAATAAAAAAAACATGAAAAGAAATAAATAATTCTAAAATTATTATATTTTTAGATGATTCATCAATATCTAATAATAATATAATTAATAATTATAAAAAAAATATACAATATAAAATAAAAAATTATAAAAAAAAAATAAATATTTTATTACGTAATAAAATAGATTTAATAAAAAAAAAATTTAAATTTAAAAAAATAAATTCATATAATATTATATGAATATCTATAAAAAAAAAAATAGGATTAAAAAAAATAATAAAAATAATAAAAAATAAAATTAAAAATATAAATATAAAAAATACATTTTTAATAAAACAAAGATATATAGATTTAATAAAAAAAACATTATCTTATATAAAAAAAATAGAAAAATTAATAAAAATATATTTTTTTAATAAAACAATAAATTATGATTTAATTAGTTATTATTTTTTTAAAAGTCAAAAAAAATTAAGTAAAATTATAGGTATAAAAAAATATACATCAAAAAAAATAATAAATGATATATTTTCAAAATTTTGTATAGGTAAATAATATTTAATAAATAAATTATATAATAATTTATTATGTTTAAAAAAAATATTTTAATAAAAATAAAAAAAAATATAAAAAATATAAGATTAGATATTTTTTTAACAAAATTTATAAAAAAATTTTCAAGAAATAAAATAATTAAAGTAATTAAAAAAGGATATATATATATAAATAATATAGTTATATTTAAACCAAATAAAAAAATAAAACATAAAGATATTATATTAATAAAAAAAATTAATATTAAAAAAAATATATATTTACCAAATAAAAAAATATCTATTAATAAAGTTTATGAAGATAAATATATATTAATTATAAATAAAAAAAAAAATTTAATAGTACATCCTGGGTTTGGACATATAAATGATACTTTAATGAATAAATTAATGTATATATATCCTAATATATATAAAAATATTCCAAGATGTGGAATAATACATAGATTAGATAAAAATACAACTGGTTTATTAATTATAGCTAAAAAAAAAAATATATATAATTTATTAATATCTAATCTAAAAAAAAAAAAAATAATACGTATTTATAAGGCAATAGTATTTGGAAATATAAAATATAAAGGAAAAATTAATAAACCAATATCAAGAAATAAATATAAAAGAACTATAATGTCAATTAATAAATATGGAAAAAAAGCAATAACTAATTTTAAAATAATAGAAAATTTTAATTTTTGTACATATTTAAATATTAAAATAGAAACAGGAAGAACTCATCAAATAAGAGTTCATATGAATTATATAAATCATCCTATTATAGGAGAAAATATATATACAAAAAAAAATATTATAGAAAAATTTAAAATACCTTTAAATATTAAAAAAACAATAAAAAATTTTAAAAATCAAGCATTACATGCTTCTACATTAAAATTTAATCATCCATATAAAAAAAATAAAATAATAATTAATATTCCATTACCAAAAAATATGTTAAATTTAATTTTTAAATTAAGAAAAAATAATAATTAATAATTTAATTTTAATCATCTTTCTAAAATTATAACAGCTGAAATAGTATGTATATTACAATTAGTATAAAAAGAATTATATAATTTAAAATTATTATTTATAAAAATACGCGCATCATATGTAGAAAATCCTTCATCAAAAAAAAATATTTCTAAATTAAATTTTTTTTTTAAAAAATTAGCAAAATTTTTTATATATACAGTAATTAATTTATAATTATTTTTTTTTAAATAATAATAAGGATATCCTATAACAACTTTTTTAATTAATCAAATATCTAAAATTTTTTTAATTTTTATTAAATTATTAGGGAATACCTTTTTTAGCATTTAAACATATTAAAGGATTAGCAGTTTTAGTATAAAACTGACCTATAGCTACACCTATATTTTTCATTCCAAAATCAAAAGATATAATAAACATAATATATATATATTATTAAATAATTAATTTATAATAAATAAATTATATTATATATTTACAAAATAAAATATAATATTATAAATTAATTATTAATAAAATTAATTTAAATTTATTAAAAAATGAACAAAATAATATTTTTTAGTGCTAAAAAATACGAAATAAAATATTTTAATTTAATAAATAAAAAATATTCTTTTAAAATAACTTATATAAAAGAATCATTAAATTTATTAAATGTAAATAAAATAAAAAATCATAATCATATATGTATATTTGTAAATGATGATTTGACAATACCAGATATAATATATAAATTAAAAATTTTTAAAATAAAAACAATAGCATTAAGATGTGCAGGACATAATAATGTAAATTTAAAATTAACTAAAAAATTTAATATAAAAGTTATTAATGTAAAATCATATTCACCAGAATCAATAGCAGAATATACTTTAAGTTTAATATTAAACTTAAGTAGAAAAATATATAAATCATATGAATATACAAAAAATAAAAATTTTTCACTTGAAAATTTAGTAGGTTTTAATTTACATAATAAAACTATTGGTATAATAGGTACTGGAAGAATAGGTAAAATATTAATAAAAATTATAAAAAATTTTAATGTTAAAATATTAGCATTTGATATAATAAAATCAAAAGAAATATATAAATATGGTGCAAAATATACAACATTAGAAAATATATATAATAAATCTGATATTATCAGTTTACATTGTCCATATAATATAAAAAATCATTATATGATAAATAAAAAAACAATTAAAAAAATGAAAAATAAAGTAATGATAATAAATACTAGTAGAGGAGAATTAATTAATACAAAAGATATAATAAAAGCAATAAAAAAAAAAAAAATAGGATATTTAGGTTTAGATGTATATGAAAATGAAAAAAAATATTTTTTTAATGATAAATCAAATTCTATAATAAAAGATGATAATTTAAATTTATTATTATCATATAATAATGTGCTAATAACAAGTCATCAAGCATTTTTAACTGAAGAATCATTAATAAATATAGCTTCAATAACATTAAAAAATATAAAAAAAATATCTTTAAACAAAAAATGTAAAGATATAATATAATTTAAAATAATTTATAAAATGTTTAATAATAAAAAAAATTTTTATATTAATAAAATAAAAAACATAAATTACAAATATGGATTTAAAACAAAAATAAAAAGTGATCAAATTAAAAAAGGTTTAAATAAAAATATAATTATAAAAATTTCAAAAAAAAAAAAGGAACCAAAATGAATATTAAATTTAAGACTTAAAGCTTTTAATATTTGAAAAAAAACAAAAGAACCTACTTGATTTAATGGTAAATATAAAAAAATTAATTTTGAAAAATATAAATATTATTCTGCACCAATAAATGAAAAATTTTCAAATAAAAATATAAATAAAGCATTTAAAAAATTAAATGTTCCTATATATAATAAAAACATAGCAGTAGATGCTATTTTTGATAGTATTTCAATACAAACAACATATAAAAAAAAATTATTAAAATTAGGAATTATTTTTTGTTCATTAAATGAAGCAATAAGAAAATATTCTAAAATAGTAAAAAAATATATTTACAAAGTAGTTCCTATAAATGATAATTTTTTTGCTTCATTAAATGCATCAGTTATATCAGATGGAACATTTATATATATACCAAAAAATGTAAAATGTCCTATAAATTTATCATCTTATTTTAGAATAAATACTAAAAATATAGGTCAATTTGAAAGAACATTAATAATTTTAAAAAAAAATAGTTATTTAAATTATACAGAAGGTTGTTCTGCTTCAATAAGAAAAAAACATCAATTACATGCTGCAGTTGTTGAAATAATTATTTATGATAATTCAGAAGTTAAATATTCTACAATACAAAATTGATATACAGGTAATAAAAAAACTGGAGGTGGAATTTTAAACTTTGTTACAAAAAGAGCTTTATGTAAAGGAAAAAATAGTAAAATATCATGAATACAAATAGAAACAGGTTCATCTATAACATGAAAATATCCAAGTTCTATATTATTAGGTATGAAATCTATAAGTAATTTTTATTCTTTATCAATTACTAAATTTAATCAACAATCAGATACAGGAACAAAAGTAATACATATAGGTAAAAATACAAAATCAAATATATTTTCTAAAAGTATAGCTATGGATGAAAGTAAAAATACATATAGAGGATTAGTAAAAATAAATGAAAAATCATATAATTCAAAAAATTTCACTAAATGTGATTCATTAATAATAGGAAAAAAATCATCAACATATTCAATACCTTATATAAAAGTAAAAAATAAATCATCAGAAGTAGAACATGAATCATATATATCTTATATTAAAGAAAATCAAATTTTTTTTCTTTTACAAAGAGGTATTAATAAAAATGACGCTTTATCTATGATAATAAATAGTTTTTGTCAAAATATATTAGAAATATTACCAATTGAATATTCATTAGAAATAAAAAAAAATTTATTTAATTACTAATGTTTAATATATATGTTATATATAAATAAAATAAAAGTAAAAATTAATAATAAAGTTATTATAAATAAATTTAGTCTAAAAATTAAATATGGAGAAGTACATATTTTAATGGGTCCTAATGGATCAGGAAAAAGTACAATATCTTTATTATTAGCAGGAAATAAAAAATATAAATTATGTAATGGAACAATAATCTTTAATAAAAAAAAATTAAATAATTTATCTATAGACGAAAGAGCAAAAGAAGGTTTATTTATATCATTTCAAAACAATATAGAAATTCCTGGTTTAAATAATGAATTTTTCTTAAGAAAATCTTTAAATTCAATAAGAAAATATAATAAAAAAAAAAAATTAAATTTAATAGAATTTAAAAAATATATATATAAAAAAATGAAAAAAATAAAATTTTCTAAAAATTTTTTAAAAAGATCTTTAAATAAAGGATTTTCTGGAGGTGAAAGAAAAAAAAATGATATATTACAAATATTATTATTAAAACCTAAATTAATAATATTAGATGAAATAGATTCAGGACTAGATATTAAAACATTAAAATTAATTACAGATATAATTAATAATTTAAGAAAAAAAAAAAAATCTTTTTTAATAATAACACATAATATTAAAATAATTAACAAATTAAAAATAAAAAAAATACATATATTAAATAAAGGTAAAATAGTAAAATCAGGGAATAAAAATATTATTAAAATTATAAAAAAAAAAGGTTATAATAATTTTATATAAATTTATAAAATTATAAAATTATTTTTAAATAAATTAATATTATAAAATGTATATATATAAAAAAAAAAAAAAATATATAATTAAAAAAATAAAAAATAAAATAATAAATATTAAATCAAATAAAATAATTATTTTAAATAATAAAATATTTTATATTAATAAAAATATATATAAAAATATAAATATTAATAGATTAAAAATAAAAAATTTAATTAATATTAATATAATTTTAAAAAAAAATAATAAAAAAAAATTACCTATACAAATAATAATTTTCTATAATAAATTTTATAATAAAAAAAATAAAAATTTAAATATAAATATAAATTTAATAATTAAAAAAAATATAATGATATATATTATTAAAGAATTTTATTCATTATCAAATAATAAATATTTAAATTTTAAAATTAATATAAAATTAAATAAAAATTCATATTTATTATATATATTAGTAATAAATTTAAATAAAAAATTAAATTTAAATTTAAAACAAAATATTAAATTAAATGAAAATTCTAAATTAAAAAAATTTTTTTTTTTAATAAATGCTAAAAAAATAAATATAATTAATAAAATATATTTATATAAAAAATCTTTATTAAATATAAATAGTATATCATTAATTAAAAAAAAAAATAATTTTATAAATAATATAAAAATATTACATTATTCATCTAATTCTAAAAGTTTTCAAGAACATAATAATGTAATATTAGAATCAGGAATAATAAATACTAAAGGATTAATTAAAGTTTTTCCAGAAGCATTTTATACAAAATCAATATTTAAAAATAATAATTTATTATTTAATAAACCAAACATTATATTTAGTAAACCACAATTAAATATATTAAATAAAGAAGCTATATGTAAACATAAAGTAACTATTAGTTATCCAAATAAAAATATAATTTTTTATTTATTAACAAGAGGATTAAATTTTTATGAAATAAAGAAAATTATATATATAATATTTATAAATAAAATTTTAAAAAAAATTAAAAAAAATAATTTAATAAAAAAAATTTATAAAATAATAATTAAATATATATAAATAATATGACATATAATATAAAAAAAATAAAATCTGATTTTCCAATATTAAAAACAAGAATAAATAAAAATAAATTTATTTATTTAGATAATGCTTCAACATCACAAAAACCTAAAATAGTAATTAAAAATCAAAAAAATTTTTATAAAAAATATTATTCTTCAATAAATAGAGGAATTTATACATTAAGTAATATAAATTTTAATTCTATAGAAAATACAAGAATAAAAATATCAAAATTTATAAATTCTAAATTTCCAGAAGAAATAATATTTACAAATAATTCAACAGAATCTATTAATTTTATTTCTAATAGTTTAATTAAAAATTATATTAAAAAAAAAAATAATATAATAATTTCTATTATAGAACATCATTCTAATATTACTCCATGATTTTTTTTATCAAAAAAAATTGGATTTGAATTAAGAATATTAAAAATAAATAAATATGGAATAATAGATATAAATCATTTAAAAAAAATAATAGATAATAATACTAAAATTATTTCAATTACACATATATCAAATGTATTAGGAACAATTAATCCAATAAAAAAAATAATAAAAATATCAAAAAAAAAAAATATAATAAATATAATTGATGGATCACAAGCAATAGCTCATAAAATAATTAATGTACAAAAAATAAATTGTGATTTTTATATATTTTCTGGACATAAAATGTATGCCCCTACAGGTACAGGTATAATATATTGTAAAAAAAAAATAATGAATAAACTTATTCCATGAAAAACAGGAGGAGGTATTATTGCTAATATAAATATAAAAAAAAATAAAATAAAAAATATAAAATTAATTAATGCTCCATGAAAATTTGAATGTGGAACATTAAATATAGAATCAATAATAGGATTAAGTTCAGCTATAGATTATATAAATTTAATAGGTTTAAAAAATATAATAAAATATGAAAAAAAAATATTAAGTTATACATTAAATAAATTAAAAAATATACCTAATATAAAAATATATGGAAAAAATAAAAAATTAGGAATAATATCTTTTAATATTAAAAATTGTCATTGTTATGATATAGGTATGATGTTAGACCAAAATGGTATAGCAATAAGAACAGGAAATCAATGTGCTATACCTATAATGAAATTATATAATATACCAGGAACATGTAGATTATCTATAGCAATGTATACTTCAAAAAAAGATATTAATACATTTATATATAAATTAAAAAAAATAATAAAATTATTAAAATAATAATGAATAATATATTAAATAAAATATTAAAAGAAATAAATTTTTTAAAAAATAAAGAAGATAAATTATATTATTTAATAGAATTAGGAAAAAAATTACCTATAAATAAAGAAAATATAAGAATAAATAAAAATATTATATATGGATGTCAAAGTAATGTATGATTAAAAATTAAAAAAAAAAATAATCTAATATTATTAAATGGAGATAGTAATTCATTAATAATTAAAGGTTTATTAATTATAATAATAAATTTATATAATAATAAAAATATAAATAATATTTTAAATATTAATATAAATAATATTTTATACAAAATACATTCATTTAAAAAATTATTCTCTATAAAAATAATAGGAATAAAATCAATAATATCATTTATTAAAAAAAAAATAAATAACTATAAATAAAATAATGAATAAAAATATATTTTTTAAATTAAATAATATAAATAATATAAAAAAATATAATAATATTATTATAAATAATAAATTAATAAATAATATGATTAATAAATATAGTTATTGTTATAAAAATATAAAAAAAAAAAAAAAAAATATTTATATTTATATAATATTAAATATAGTAAATAAAATAATTAATAAAATATCTGGTAAAATATTTATTGATTTAGATAAAAATATATTTATTAAAAAAAAAAAAATAATAAAAAATATTATTTTTTTTATAAAAAATTTATATAAAAAAAAAATAAATAAAAAAAAAATTATATTTAATATTCCATGTACAAAAAAAAATATTTATATTATAAAAATATTAAAAAAGAATAATATATTATTAAATACTGAAATAAATTATTCATATTCATTAATAAAAAAATATATTAGTAATAATATATATTCAATTTCTTTTTTTATAAAAAAAAATTTTTTTTATAATAATATATATATATATATAATAAATAAAATTAAAAGATATATAAATATAAATAATTATAAAACTAAAATAATATATAATTTATATATTTATAATAATATAAATAATAAAAATAAAAATATTTTAAAATATAATATTTATAAAAAATTTATAAATATATTTTTAAAATTTCAAACATTAAATAAAATTTATTATTTTAATAAAAAAAAAAAAAAAATAAAAAAAATAATAAAATCAATAATAAATAAATAAACTCTTTAAAAAAAAATTTTTTTATTATAAAATATATATATTTTTATATTATAAAATTTTTACTAAAAATATGTTTCTAAATATAATTAAAATTAGTATATTAACTTTTTTTTCTAAAATTATAGGATTTATAAGAGATATATTAATAGCAAATATATTTGGCATTAATATATATACAGATGCATTTTATACTGCATTAAAATTTCCAAATATGTTAAGAAAAATATTTGCAGAAGGAGCTTTTTCTTATGTATTTATTCCAATATTAAGTAAATATAAAGAAAAAAAAAGAAACAAAATTAATGAATTAATATCATCTATATATTTTTTATTATCAATAATTTTAATAATTATAACTATATTAGGTATAATATATTCTAATAATATAATATACATAACAGCTCCAGGTTTTGTAAAAAATTCTTTAAAAACCTATTTAACAATAAAAATATTAAGAATAATATTTCCATTTATAATAATAATTTCATTATCTACTTATATATCATCTATATTAAATGTATGAAATATATTTATATTACCAACATTTGCACCAATAATTTTAAATATTATTATAATAATATTTATTTTATTTATAAATAAATATTTTTATATACCAATTATGTCACTTGCATGATCAATAATTTTTGGAAGTATATTTCAATTAATTTATCAAAAAATAATTTTAAAAAATATTTCCGTAAATTTAAAAATAAAAAAAATAAATATATATAATAATGGTATAAAAAAAATAATAAAAAATATAATTCCAGTTATATTAGGTATGTTTATATATCAAATGTCACAAATAATAAATAATAGTATATTATCCTATTTACAGTCAGGTTCAATATCATGAATATATTATGCAGATAGATTAATAGAATTACCTTTAACTATATTAGGTACAACAATAGGTACAATTTTATTATCTAAATTATCTAATAATTATAATAAAAATAATAAAAATAAATATAATAAAATTATAAATCAATATTTAAAAATAATATTACTTATAAGTTTACCTACATCAATAATTTTAATTTTTGCATCTAAATTATTAGTAATAATATTATTTAAATATGGAAAATTTAGTTTATTTGATGTTATTATGACATCAAAAACATTAAAATTTTATTCTTTAGGATTAACATCATTAATATTTATTAAAATATTAACACCATGTTTTTATTCTAGATATAATACAAAAATACCAATTAAAATAAATATACTTACTTTAATAATTACACAAATTATAAATATTTTTACAGTAAAATTTTTTAAACATGCTGGAATAGCTCTTTCTATAAGTATATCTTCATTTATAAATATGATAATATTATGTTTAGAATTAAAAAGAAATAAAATAATAGAATTTAAATATAAATGAAAATTATTTTTATATAAAATTATTTTTTCTTGTATTATAATGACTATTTTTATTAAAAAAATTACTGAAAATACAATAATTAATTTTATTAATCTGAATATAAAATTCAGATTAATAAAATTATTTTTTATACTATTAAGTAGTATAATAGTATATATATTTAGTTTATTTATATCAGGTTTTAAAATTAAAGAAATATTATAGATCTAATATAATTTAAAAAATTATTTTTTTTCCTCCAACAATTTATTAATACAATCAATAACAGATTGTACATTATTTATTTTTTCAGCCATTTCATCTGAGATTTCAATATCAAATTCTTCTTCTAATGACATTATTAATTCAATAATATCTAAAGAATCTGCTCCAAAATCATTAACAAAAAAACTATTATTTTTTATTTTATCTAACTGAATACTTAATTGATCACTAATTACTTTTTTAATACGATCTTCTATATTTGACATAATTATAATCCAATAAATATACATTTATAATAAATTATTTAAATAATTATAATATAAATATATAATTAATAAACAATATTATTAAAATATTTAATTATATTATTTAATTTTATATCCTCTATAATAACCATCTTTAGAAACATGATGATATAAACTTATTATTTTATTTTTTTTATTAAAAAATAATAAAGGTAAAGATATAAAATTATGAGATCTACGATGACCTCTTTTTGATCTACTTTTTTTACTTTTTTGTACAGCCATATAGTTCCTTTTTATTTAAATTATTTAAAATAAATAGTAATTTATTATCTAATTTAGCATATAAATTAATTTTTTTTTTAAAAAATGGATGTATAAAAGATACATAATAAGAATGTAAAAATAATCTTTTTATATTTCATTTATAAAAAAATTTTTTATCTAAAATATTATTACCATAAATATTATCATTAACTATTGGATAACCTAAATTACTAGTATGTAATCTTATTTGATGACTACGACCTGTAATAGGATAAATTTTTAATAAAGTAAAATTATTATAATATTTATATATATAAAATAATGTTTTTGAAAATTTTCCATATTTAAGGATAATAAGAAATGTATTTAATATATTTTTTTTTTACTATATAATTTTCTATTTTAGATATTTTTTTAGGTCAAATACCATGAACTAAAGATATATATTCTTTTTTAATTTTTTTATATTTAAAATAATTACATAAAATTCTTAATGTATTTAAATCTTTAGATAAAATAAGTATACCTGATGTATATTTATCAATACGATGAACTAATTCTAAATTATCATTTTTTATAATAAATCTAAATATATCAATAATATTTAAATTAAATTTATTACATTTATGAACAGATATACCTGAAGGTTTATTTATAATTAAAATAAATTTATCTTCATAAATAATATATTTTTTAAAAATTTTTATAATATACTTATCAATATATATATTTTTTTTTTCTATTTTTATTAAAGGAATACGTATTAAATCATTAAATTTTAATTTATATTTATAAGAAACACGTTTTTTATTAATTCTAATATTACCTTTACGTATTAAAGAATATATTTTATTTTTAGGTAAATTTTTTATTTTTTTAAATAAAAAATTATCAATACGTTGATTTATATTATTTATATCAATTTTAATAAAACTTATAAAAAATTTATTAATCATTTAATTATTATAAATAATTTTTTTAAATAACACTATTATATATAAAATATTAATTAAAATAAAATAATAAAGAGTAATAATAATGAAAAAAATACTAATAAATGCTACACAAAAAGAAGAATTAAGAATTGCATTAATAAATAAAAAAAAATTATTTGATTTAAATATAAAAAATACTAAATATAAACAAAAAAAATCTAATATATATAAAGGAATAATTTCAAGAATAGAACCTAGTTTAGAAGCTGTTTTTATTAATTATGGATCTAAAAAACATGGATTTTTGCCTATAAAAGAAATTTCTAAAGAATATTTTTTAGAAAAAAATAATAAAACAAAAAAAAAATTATATAAAGGACAAGAATTAATAGTTCAAATAAATAAAGATGAAAGAGATAATAAAGGAGCATTTTTAACAACATTTATAACATTAATAGGAAATGATTTAATATTATTACCAAATAATCCAAAAACAAATGGAATATCTAAACGTATAGAAGGTAAAAATAGAATTAAATTAAAATCAATAATAAAAAAATTAAATTTACCTAAAAATATGGGAATAATTATTCGTACTTCAGGTTTAGGAAAATCTTTAGAAACATTAAATTTGGATTTATCTATAAAAATTAAATATTGAAAATATATTAAAAAAAAATCAAATAAAAATAAAGCTCCATTTTTAATACATCAAGAAAATAATATATTAATGAGAATATTTAGAGATTATTTATATAAAGATATAAATGAAATTATAATAGATAATTATAAAATATATAAATTATCAATAAAATATATAAAAAAATTAAATAAAAAAGATTTTATAAATAAAATAAAATTTTATAATAAAAAAATACCATTATTCAGTTATTTTAAAATAGAAACACAAATAGAATCTGCTTTTTTAAAAGAAGTTAAATTACCATCAGGTGGTTCTATAATAATAGATATAACAGAAGCTTTAACATCTATAGATATAAATTCATCTAAATCTAATAAATTTACAAATATAGAAACAACAGCATTACAAACTAATTTAGAAGCTATAGAAGAAATAATTATACAATTACGTTTAAGAGATATAGGTGGTCTTATTGTAATTGATTTTATAGATATGTCATTATTTCAAAATCAAAAAATAATAGAAAATAAATTAAAAAAAATAATAAAAAATGATAAAGCAAAAATAAAAATAGGAAAAATATCAAAATTTGGATTATTAGAAATGTCCCGTCAAAGATTAAATAAATCTTTAAAAGAAATAAGTTATAATATATGTCCAAGATGTAAAGGATCTGGTAATATTAGAGATAATGAATCTCTTTCTTTATCTATATTAAGAATTATAGAAGAAAAATCCTTTAAAAATAATATAAAAGAAATACATGCAATAGTTCCTATTAATATAGGAATATATTTATTAAATAATAAAAGAAATACATTACATTTAATAGAAAAAAAAAATAAAAAAATAAAAATATTTATTTTACCTAATATAAAAATAAAAACACCAAATTATTCTATAATAACTATTAAAAAAAATAAATATTATTATAATATATATAAAAATATAAAAAAAAGTAAAAAAAATAAAATTATAAATAAAATAAATTATATAAATAATAAAAAAAATATATTAATAAAAAAAAACAAATTAAATAATATTATAAATAAAATTAAGAACTTAAAAAATAATAAATATATAGAAAATATAACTAATTTTTATAAAAAAAATATACATACATATTTATGTAATTTTTTTAATAAAATAAAACAATTTTCTTTATTTAAAAATAAAATTAATTATATATATAAAAAAAAATATAAAAATAATAAAAAATATTTCTCATAAAATTACTTTAATAAAAATAAAAATTAAATAAATAAATTAATGAAAAAATATAATCCTATAAAAATAGAAAAAAAAATACAAAAATATTGAGAAAAAAAAAATATTTTTAAAACAAAAATAAATAAAAAATGAAAAAAATTTTATTGTCTTTCTATGATGCCATATCCATCAGGTAAATTACATATGGGACATGTAAGAAATTATACAATAAGTGATATTATAGCAAGATATCAACGTTTAAATAAAAAAAATGTATTACATCCTATAGGATGAGATGCATTTGGTTTACCAGCAGAAAATGCAGCAATAGAAAATAATTTATCTCCTAAAAAATGAACAAAAAAAAATATAAAATATATGAAAAATCAACTTAAAATTTTAGGAATAAGTTATGATTGAAATAAAGAAATAACAACATGTAAATCAAATTATTATAAATGAGAACAATTACTTTTTATAAAATTATTTAATAAAAAATTAATATATAAAAAAAAAGATATAATTAATTGATGTCCTAAAGATTCAACAGTTTTAGCTAATGAACAAGTAATTAAAGGAAAATGTTGAAGATGTAATTCTATAATTAAATATAAAAAAATATCTCAATGATACATAAAAATTACAAAATATGCAAATAAATTATTTTATTATTTAAATAAATTAAAAAAATGACCTAAAAAAGTAATTAATATGCAAAAAAAATGAATAGGTAAAATTAATGGAATAGAAATTAATTTTTTTATACCTAAAATTAATAAAAAAATAAAAATTTTTTCTTCTAAAATAGAATTAATAATAAATTCTATATGTATATCAATATCAATTAATCATAAAATTATAAAATTTATAAAAATAAAAAATAATAAAATAATTAATATATTTAAAAAAAAAAATAATAATAATAAAAATAAAAATAAATGTATAGGGATATATACTAAATTAAATGCAATTAATCCTATAAATAAAAAAAAAATACCTATATGAATAACAAATTTTACAAATGAATTATATAATACAAATATAATTTTAATAAATATAAATAATAATAAAAAACATGATTTTTTTATAAAAAAATATAATATTAAAAATATATTAAATATTAATAATAATATTTTTAATAAAAAAAAAATATATAAAAAATTAATTAAAAAAAAAATAAAATTTAATATTAAAGATTGAGTTATATCTAGACAAAGATATTGAGGTGTACCTATTCCAATATTATATTATAAAAAAAATTTTTTTACTATATCAAAAAAAAAATTACCAATTAAATTACCAAAAATTAAAAATAACAAATTTTATACAAATTTTCTTAAAAAAAATAAAGAATGAAAATATGTATATATAAATAAAAAAAAATTTAAAAGAGAAACAGATACATTAGATACATTTGTAGAATCATCATGATATTATTTAAGATATACATCACCTAAATATAAAATAAATATGTTTGATATAAAAAAAGCAAATTATTGATTACCTATAAATATATATATAGGAGGTATAGAACATGCTACTATGCATCTAATATATATTAGATTTATTCATAAATTTCTAAAAAAAATAGGATTAATAAAAACAAATGAACCTATAAAAAAATTAATTTGTCAAGGTATGGTTATATCAGATGCATTTTATTATATAAAAAATAATAAAAGAAAATGAGTTAACTTTAATAAAGTAAAAAAAATAAAAAAAAATAAATCTATACAATTTATAAAAAAAAAAGATAATATAAAATTATTTTATGTAGGTAAAATAAAAATGTCTAAATCTAAAAATAATGGAGTAAATCCTAATAAAATAATTAAAAAATATGGAGCTGATACATTAAGATTATTTATAATTTTCTCATCACCTATAGAAAAAAATTTAGAATGAAATGAAAATAATATAAAAGGATGTTATAGATTTTTAAATAAATTATGAAATTTAATATTTAATTTTATAAAAATAAAAAAAATAAAAAAAAAAAATATAAATAATAAAAAACAATTAAAAATTAAATATATTCTTAATAAAACTATAAAATATGTTACTTACGATATAGAAAAAAAAAATAATTTAAATACATCAATATCTAAAATAATGATTTTTTTAAATAAAATTATTAATTTTAAAATAAATAATAAAATTGATTATAATATAATAAAAAAATGTATAAATAAAATAATTATATTATTATATCCATTTACACCTCATATAAGTTTTTATTTATGAAATATAATGAAAAATAAAAAAAATATAGATAATATATTATGACCAAAATTTAATAAAAAATATATTAATATAGAAATTAAAATTAAAATTGCTATACAAATAAATGGAAAAACTAAAAATAAAATATATATAAAAAATACATATAATAAAGAAAAAATAATAAATAAAATAAAAAAAAAAAAAATTATTAATAAATTTATAAAAAATAAAATAAAAAAAATTATAAAAAAAAAAAAAAATTATTAATAAATTTATAAAAAATAAAATAAAAAAAATTATATATATAAAAAATAAAATTATTAATTTTGTAATAATATAAATAATGAAAATATATAAATTTAATGATATAAAAAATATAAATATATTTTTATACTATTTTATAATAGGTAATAATTATTATTTAAAAGAAAAATGTAAAAATTTTATAAAAAATAAAATTATTTATTTAAATAAAAAAATAAATATTATAAATTTTTTAATTAATAAAAATTATAATTGAAAAAAAATTACAAATACAATAATAAATAAAAATTTTTTTTCTAAAAAAAAATTATTAATTATAAATTTTATAGAAAATATAAATAATATAGAAAAAAATATTTATATATATATAAAAAAAAAAATAAATAATAAAAATAAAAAAAATATATTTATATTATATAATTATGAAATATATAAATATAATTTATATAAAAAAATAAAAAAATTATTTAATAATAAATATAATAAAATAATTGAATGTAATAATAATAATTTATATAAAAAAAAAATATTTTATAATAAATATATAAATTATATAAATATAAAAAATTTAATAAAATCAATTAATAACAAAAATATATTAAAAACTTTAATTATAATAAAAAAAATTAGTAATAATAAAAATATTAATAATAAAATTATTATATTAAATATAATTTTTAAATATTTAAAAAAAAAAATAAATAATAATAATATAAAAAAAATAAATAAATTTTTAAAATTAATTAAAAATTATGAAATAAAAATAAAAAAAAATATAAAAATTAAATGAAAAGAATTAGAATTAATATTAATATATATAATTAAATTTATAAATTAAATTTATAAAATTATTTTAATCTTTCTATAAAATTATTAAAATTTGTTTGTTTTTTTTTTATACTATTTAAAAATATATCTCTATCAGAATATATAGAAACTTTTTTTTTAGCTCTGGTAAAAGCAGTATAAATTAATTTTCTATTTAATAAACTAGAAAAATAATTAGGTAATATTAATAATATATGATCAAATTCTGATCCTTGTGATTTATGTACAGTAATTGCTCAATTACTATCTCAATAACTAATATTATTATAATAAAATATTTTATAATTATTTATTGATTTAAAAAATAAAATATTTAATTCTTTTTTTAAAAAAATAAAAAAACCTGAATCACCATTAAATAATTTTAAATAATTATTATTTTTAGTAATTAAAATTGGTTTTCCAAAATAATTATAACAATTATTTTTATAATCAAAAACTATATCTTTAGTATATTTTTTCTTTAAAATATAATTATTAATATATTCATTTATATATTTTATTCCAAAAATTGTATTTTTTAATACTGTAATAATTTTAAATTTATTAAAATAATTTAATAAAAATTTAAAATTAAATTCTTTTTTAATAAAATTAATATATTTTTTATAACTATTTAAACAAAACTTTAAAATAAAATTAAAATCAAAATATTTAGTTTCATAAAAATTAAAATTACATTTAAAATTATATTTATCTATAAATTTATCTATTTTTTTAAAATAACCAAAATTTATTAAATTAGAAATTTTATTTAAATATTTATTTTTTAAAAAACGATAATTTTTAATTAAAAAAGAAATATTATTATTTAATTTATTTAAATTTAAATTTAATTTATATATATCATAATTTAAATATAATAAAATATCTAATAATTTTTTTTTTCTATAAAATAAAGAATAATTATAATTACAAATTTCATTAAAAAATGAACCAGGTTCTATAGAACCAATTTGATTACTATCTCCTATAAAAATTATTTTAATAAAATTATTTTTTAAAAATGAAAATATATAAAATAAAGTAAATAAATCAATCATTGATGATTCATCTATTATTAATATTTTAATATTATTATATTTATTAACTTTAATAAAATTATTATAATTAAAACCTAAAAATTTATATATTGTAATAGATTTATCTGGTAAAATATTTTTAAATTTTTTATCAACTTTTAAATCACTATAAATTTTATTTAAATAATTAGTTATACATGAAGATGATTTACCTGTAAATGATAATATTTTAATAGAAGATTTATTATTAAATTTATATATTTTATATAAAATTAAAATTAATTTAGCAATTATAGTAGTTTTACCTGTACCTGGAGCTCCAGAAATTATAGATATTTTATTAAAAAAAACATTTAATATTGAAATTTGTTGATATAAATCAATATTATTTTTTTTAAAAAAATCTATTATTTTAAATAATTTTTTTTTATTTATATAATTTTCTATAAAAAAATTTTTTTTCATAAAATTTATAACATTACTTTCATAAATTCAAAATTTATGCATATATATACATTTTTTATATAAAATAAAAGGTGTACATATATTTAAAAAACTAGAACTAATTATATTTTTATTATATAATATATTTATACATTTATTAATGGATATTTTTTTTTTAAAAAAATAATTTAAAAAATCTAAAATTTCCTTATAAAAAAAATTTCTACACATAATTTTGTTTATAGGTATACAAACATGTCCTAATCTTATACTTATACTTAATAAAAAAGCAAATAACATAGAAATTTGAGAAGTAATATCGTTTTTTTCTTCAAATAATTTAGAAAAATATATATCTAATAATCTTATTTTTTTATTATTATTTTTATATAATTTTCATAAAAAATTTTCTATTTCATTTATATACATTAATAAACCTTTTTATTAAAAAAAAAAATCATTTAATTTATTAATTAAATTTAAATTAGGTTTTATATAAAATAAACCACTAAAAGAATTATTATTATTATCTAATAATAATCCTCTTAAAAATATATAATATATACCACCAAAATGAATTGAATAATCATAATTATAAATATTTAATTTTAAATATTTATGCAAAGCAATAGAATATATTTGATATTGTATATCATATCTATGATGACACATTATTTTATATAAATTATTATTTTTATAATCATTATAATTATTACCAAATCAATCAGATTTATAATCTATAATATAATATTTATTTTTATATATAAAAATTAAATCTATAAAACCATTTAAAAAACCTTTAAATTTATCTTTTAAATTAATATTTGAACATAATTTAGATAAATTATCATATTTTTTTATAATATTATTATATTTATTAAAACATAATATTTTTTTTATATATATAATAAAATCAAATTCTTTTCAAAAAAAAGAAATTTCATTATTTTTTAAATTAATATTTAAAGGAAACAAAATAACATTTATTATATTAAATAAATTTCTTTTTATAATAAAAAAAAATTTTTTATTAATATTAAATTTATTAATATAAAATAAAATAATTTCATTATAATTATTTAACGAAAAATTTATTTTCTCTAAAATTTTATGAAAAAAATTACCTATATTTTTACCTTTAGGTAATATAGAATATATATTAATATTTTTATTTTTAAAATTAAATATAAACTTATTTTTTATATGAATTATTTTTGAATAATTTATTATATTATCAACCAAATAAAAATTAAATTTTTTTATAAAAAAAATTTTTTTTTTTTTTAAAATTAAAAAAACTTTTTTTAATACATTTTCTTTAAAAAAAATATATAAATTAATAATATTAATTGTAATATATTTAAAATTAATAAATTTATATATATTATTTTTAAAATATTTAAAATTATAATTATTATTACAACATAATAATCTACCTATAGGTGTAAAACAAAAACTTTTATTATAAAAATTATTTTTTATATCATATAAAATAATATTACATTGATAAACAGCTCTTGTTATAGCAACATAAAATAAACGCATTTCCTCAGATAATGTTTCTTCATTTATAAAAAATTCTTTTTTTTTATATTTATCATATAAATTATTATTTATTCTACAATTTTTACGATTATAAAAAATATTTAAATTATTAAATTTACTAAAACTTACTAAAAAAGGAATTCAAACTATATTATATTGTAAACCTTTAGATTTATGTATAGTAGATATATTTATACCCTTATTACAATTTAAAAAAGATGATCTTATATAATATTCAGGATTATTATTATCATTACTATTCATTATAGTATCATTTAATCAATTTAATAATAAAAATTTATCTTTTATTTTATAAAATTCTTTTTCTAATATTTCAACTATATGTAAAACATTTTTTTTATATTCATAATATTTATATAAATTAAATTTATTTTTTTTTCTATTATCTAATAAAAATTTTAATAAAGAATATATACCAAAATTTTCTCATATATTATAATAATCATAAAATTCTTTAATTAATTTTACATACATTAATTTATTCTTTATATATTTATTTATAACAAAAAAATCAAAATCAAATAAATATGTAGATAAAGCATTACATATATTAGTAATTGATTCTGGAAATAATATAGATTTTAATATAAACATAATTTCTTTTGCTTCTAAAGTACTAAAAATATTACTTTTATCTAAAATATAATTAATTGGTAAATTAAATTCTTTAAAAACATTTAAAATTATTTTTATATCAGAATTTTTATATACTAATAAAGCTATATCTGAAGCTATTATTTTTCTTTTTTTTTTTTTATTTAAAATAAAATAATTATTTTTTTTATTAAATAAAATATTAAATATTTTAATAGCACAAAATTTAGATATTTGTATTTTATAATCAATATCATTAAAATTATTAAGAATAAAAAATTTTATTGAATTAATAATTTTATTATTTTTTAAAATAAACAAAAATTTACTTTTATTTGATGGAATAACTGAAATATATTTTATATTTTTAAAAATAAATGGATTATTTATTTTATTAAATAAATAATTTAATGATTTTATAAATAAAATAGAAGATCTTCAATTTACATTAAAATTATATAAAAAATCAATATTTTTTTTTATTTTAATATAACTAAAAATATTTGCACCTCTAAATGTATATATAGATTGTTTAGGATCACCTATTAATATAATTTTAGTATTAAATTCTTTATTTTGTATATATATTTTATTAAAAATATTACATTGTAAAAAATCAGTATCCTGAAATTCATCTATAAAAATAATAGGATAATTATTTCTTATTAAATTAATAAAATATCTGTTTTTATTTTTTATAAGATTATTTATTTTAATAATTAAGTCATTAAAACTTAAAAGAAAATTATTTTTTTTAAAAAAAAAATATTTTTTTTTTATATATTTAAAACATTTAATAATAATAAATTTATATAAATCTTTAATTTTATATAAAACATTATCTATTAATTTGCAAATACTAATATTTTTCAAAAATTTAATATTTTTAATTTTTAATAAATATTTATAACCTAATTTATATAAAAATTTTGGTAAATAAAAATCTATATTTTTATAATTAGATCAAATATTTATTTCATTAAATAAATATAATAATTTTTTTTTATTACATATAAATTTATAATAATTATTTTTTAATAAAAAATTATATAATTTTTTATAATTTAAAATTCATTTTTTTTTTAATAAAAATATAAAATTAATAATTTTATTATAACAATCCTTAATAGAATAATATTTAATATTATATGAAAAATCAAAATATATAAAATTTAAAATATTATAAATAGATTCAAATAATTTTTTTGGATTAGATCAATAACTAAATACTATTTTAGTTATTTTATTATCTAATGGATAAAAATATTCTCTTCAAAAATTAATTATCAAATCATAAATTAATTCAAATTCATTATTAATAATTTTAGAAAAACAATTTACTTTAGTAATCATAAAATAAGAAAAAAGTATTTTTTTACAAAAACTATGTATAGTAAAAATAGAAGATTTATCAATAATATTTTCATATTGTATTAATAAATTAATTATATTAGGTCTATCTTTTATATAATAAAATATATCAGATATTTTACTATCTATAACATAATTTTTAATACAAGAAATACGTAAATTTTTTATATTATCTATAATTCTATTTTTAATTTCTAAAATAGCAGAATCTGTAAATGTAACTATTAAAATATTATTTATATTATAATTATATAAATTATCTAAATTTATACATAATAAAAAACGTAAATATAATAAAGAAATTATATTTGTTTTTCCAGTTCCAGCAGAAGATTCTATTAAATTACTTCTTCCTAAATTCATATTTAAATAATTAAAAAAATTTTTTTTATTCATAAATTATAATTTATAATTATATTTTTTTATTATTAAATTATTAAATAAAGGTAATAATCATCTTTCTATTTCTTTAATTATAAAATCTAAATTAATATTTTTATAATATCTATTTATAAAATAATAAATATATAAATTATTATATTCTCCTTTATAAAAATTATTACCATAAAAAAAATTAAATAATTTTTTTTTTGCATTAGTTAAATTATTTAATTTTTTTTTATTATAAAAATTATATGCATAAAAAAATCATATATTACTAGATTCAGGTAATAAAAATATAGGATACATAAAACTATTAATATATCCATAAACATATTTACTTAAATAAATTTCTGCTAAATATTTATCTAATGGAGGAAATAATCATATTTCATTATATCCATATAAATAACTATAATCAGTTAAATTATTAAAAAAACATAATATTAAATGATTTATTCAAAATTTTAAAGCATCTATTAAATTAATTTTTTTAGGTAATCAATTAAATAATCCATTTTTATATTTATTAAAAAATCCATAAATTATAAATTTATGAAATTTATAAATAAAAAATTTTTTTTTTATTTTTAATATTTTATATTTTATATATTTAAAAAAAAATAAAAAAAATTTTTTTTCTTTATTTCATAAAATTTTACCAAAATTATTAATAGGAAATAAATTTAAATATTTTAAATAATTAAATATATCATTAATATTTTTATTTTTTATAATAAATTTAATAATTTTAAATCTTAATAAATATATTTTTTTTATATTACTAAAAAATAATTCTTTTCTAGAAATATATGTATCAGAAATAAAATATTTTATATTCAATAAATTATTAAAAAAATATTTTATTGGATTACTTCAAAAAACTTCAATTATATCTAAAGAAATTAAAATATTTTTATTATAAAAATTTAAAAAATTCTTTTTTTTAAAAAAAAAACAAAAATTATTATTACTTATAATATTTAAATTATAATTTAAATTTAAATATTTATATTTAAATTTAATAAAATTAATATTTTTATAATTAATAAAATTTAATAAATTTTTTAATAATATTGAAGGAAAACAAATTATATTTTTTATAAAAGAAAAATTAATATAACTAATATATAATTTTTTTTCAGATGAAAATAAAGATTCTAAAAAAGCATATTTATAATCATAAATTTTATCTCTATCTCCTATTCTTGTATTTAAAGTAATTAAATTAATATCATTATTAAATATATCTTTTAAATATATATTATCATTCATACCAATTAAACATATTACTTTAAAAGATACTGAACGCAATGAAAAAAAAGAACAAAAATTAATATGACTAATAGAAAAATTTTTATTTTTTTTATTAATATTTATAAATTTTAATAATATTTTTTTAAAAACATTAATATTAAATTTAATATTTAAATTACAAAAATTATAATGAAATAATAATTTAGATCATAATTCATTATTTAAATAAATACATTTATTAATTATTTTATTATCAAAAAAATCATTTAAAAAAGATTTACAAATTAATATTCAATCAGAAAAAACTTTTTTTTTATTTAATTCATTTTTTCAATAAATAATTTTAAATAAAAAATCTGAAATTTTTTCAATTATATTATAAAAAAAATTATTAGATAATAAATTATAAGGTACAATATTATTTCAAATACAAAAATCTTTATTTATACAATATCCTAATAAAATACGTTTAATTCCATTAATTAAACTATAATAACTAAATTTATTAAATGAATAATTATAAAAAAAATTATTTAAATCACTATATACACCAATATCTTTAATTATATTAAAAATTATATTAAGTTCATCATAATCAATATTAAATTTATTTAAAATAACTTTTTTTTTTAAAAAAAATAATACTTCAGTAAAAGTAAATTCTCTATTATATATATCTAATAAATTTAAAAATATATTTAATATTTCATTATCATAAATAGAATTATATTTCATAATATTAAAAGGTAAATATTTATAATATAAATGATCAGAAAAAATTAAATTTATATAAGGATAATATAATTCCAAATCATTAACTAAAACAATGATATCACTTATTTTATATAAATTATTTAAAATTAAATATAATAAAAAATTCTTTAATTCATATATTTCTTCAAAATAACTATAATAATTTCTAATTATTAAATTATCATTATTATTATTTAATAATTTATTTTTATTAAAAAAATAAAAATTGTTAAAATTTAAAATTTTATTTTTTATTTTTTTTAAAATATTATTATTTTTAAATTTATAAAAATAATTATATTCATAAAAATTATATTTAGATAATAAATATAAATATTCAGAAAAATTTTTTCCTCAATTTAATAAAATTGAATTTAATTTATTATTTTTATTATTAAAATAAAATTTAAATTTTATATTATTATTTACAAAAAATTTTTTATCAAAAAAAAATTTATTATATCAATATTCATATAAAGGATTTATTAAAAAATAATGAACATTTATATATTTAGATAATAAATATATAACATTTAAATGTATAGGAGGAATACATGAAATATTAAATAAAAATACATCCTTATATATTAATTTATTTAAATAAATATACCTAGTATTTATTTTTTTTAAAAATTCATAATAAATATTAGATTCATTTCATTTACAATTATATTTTTTTAAAAAATAATTTAATAACTTTCTTCATAAAATAGACTGTCATTTTTCATTAAAATTATTATTAATTTCTTTAATAAATTTAAAATTTTCTCATTTTTTTAATCAATCTACTCTATATATAAGATACTCATTATATATATGAGCCATATTATAAGATAAATTAAATAATTTTTCATAATTATAATCTTTATTTAAATAATTCTTAACAAAAATAAATTCATTTAAATTAATTAATTTTGGTAATAATTTCATTATTATTCAAACTAAATTATTTTTATTAAAAAAATAAATTTTAGGTATTTCTGGTAATATAATTCTATAAATTTTTCATATAAATTTAGAAGGTAAAATAAAATTAAAATTAGCACATATACCTAATTTTTTTGCTAAAAATATTTTTAATATAAAAGAAATATTACTATTATATGTTAATATAATTGTTTTTAAAAAAATATTATTTTTAATAATTTTTTTTTTTAATATATTAAACATAATATTTTTTAATATTTTAAAATTATTAGATTGATATAATATAAACATATAAAAAATATTTTAATAAAAATTTTTTTTAATATAAAAATTTTATCTATAAATAAAGAAAAAAATAACATAATCAAACAAAAATAATATTCATATTTTTTTAAAAAAAAATATATTATTGGTATTCTAAATTTTAATTTTATAGGTCATAAAAAATTTATTCCATTAATAGTTAACATATCAGCTAAAATATGACTAAAATAACCTAATAACATACCAATAATAATATCTAAATTAAAATTAAAATATATTAAATTTAATTTTAATAATAAAAACAAAAAAATAATAAATCCAAATAAACTATGAGTAAATTTTCTATGACCAAAAAAAAATCATAAAAAATTAATATATTTTAATTTTAATCCTATTAAAGATTTAGGATGATCTAAATCTGGTAATAAACATGATATAAAAGAACTAGATATAGTATGTCATAAATCAATATTAATATTAAAAAAATTATTTAAAATTTTTATAAATAATAAAACAAAAGAAAAAGAAAAAATTAAATGATTTTTAGCATTCATAATTATTTAATTTAATATTAATTTATAATTTATAATTTATAATTTATAATTATATTAATAATATACTTAATTTTAAAATAAAATATTAAATATAATAACATATTTATTAAATATTATAAATAAATATATAATTTATAATTAATAATAAAATAATTAAAATATAAATTATAAAATATAATAAAATTAAATGTTAATATATTTTATTAAAATAAATAAATTTATAAAATTATATTAATTTATTAAAAATTTAACTATTATATTTTATAAAATAAAACTTATAAATTTAAAATAAATAAATTATAATATATATATATATTAAATAAATTATAAAATATTAAATTAGATATATATAATAATATAATTATTATTGTAAATATTTTTTAATTATATATATAAATAAATAAATTTAAATATTTAAATTATTAATATTTATATATAAATAATAAATTATAAAAATTTAAATAATATAATTAAATTATATGAATATTAATAAAAATAAAAAAATAGATCATAGAATAATAAATAAAAAATTAGATTTATATCATATAAATAATAATTCCCCAGGAATGATATTTTGACATTATAAAGGTTTAATAATATTAAAAAATATAAAAAAATTATTAAGAAAAAAATTTATAAAATATAATTATTATGAAGTAAAAACTTCTATTCTAATAAATAGAAATATGTGAATAAATAGTGGACATTGAAAAAATTATAATAAATATATATTTTATACAAATAATAAAAAAAATATATATTGTATAAAACCAATGAATTGTCTTGGACATATTGAAATATATAAACAAAAAATAAGATCATATAAAAATTTACCAATAAGATTTGCAGAATTTGGAATTTGTCATAGAAATGAAAATTCAGGATCTTTACATGGATTAATGAGAACAAGATCTTTTATACAAGATGATGCACATATATTTTGTACGTCAAAACAAATAAGTAAAGAAATATCAAAATGTATAGATATGACTTTAGAAATATATAAAATATTTAATTTTAAATATATATATATATATATATCTACAAAACCAAAAAAATACTTAGGTAATTCATCAATATGAAATAAATCAGAAAAAAAATTAATTAATATTTTAAATAAAAAAAATATAAAATTTAAAATTAAAAAAGGTGAAGGTGCTTTTTATGGACCTAAAATAGAATTTGTTTTAAAAGATTCTTTAAAAAGAAAATGACAATGTGGTACTATACAATTAGATTTTTGTTTATCTAAAAAATTAAAAATAAACTATTTAAATAAAAAAAATATAAAAAAAAAAATAATTATTATACATAGAGCTATATTAGGATCATTAGAAAGATTTATAGGTATAATTATTGAAGAAACAAATGGGTGATTACCATTATGGTTAACTCCTATACAAATAGTAGTAATTAGTATTTCAAAAAAACATAAAAAATATTCAAATAAAATTTTAAATAAATTAATAAAAAATAATATTAGATCAATAGGAGATTTTAGAGATAAAAATATAAAATTTAAAATAAGAGAACATACTTTACAAAAAATACCTTATATAATAGTATGCGGTGATAAAGAATTAGAAAATAATAAAATAAATATTAGAATAAATAAAAAAAACAAATTAAAAAAAACTTATATAAAAAAATTTATAAAAAAAATAAAAAAAAAAATAAAATATATTTAAGGAGATAATTATTAAAATCTATAAAAAAAAAAATAAAAAAAAATTATATAATATTAATGAAAAAATAAAAAGTTATAAAGTTAAAATTATATATAATAATAATAATAAAACTGAAATAATATTAAAAAAAGAAGCATTAAAATTAGCAAAAAAATCTAATTTAGATTTAGTAGAAATAAATCCAAATAATAATCCACCTATATGTAAAATATTAGATTATGGTAAATTTATATATAAAAAAAAAAAAAATATAAAAAAACAAAAAAAAAATAAATCTATTCAAATTAAAGAAATCAAATTTAGATTAAATACAAATAAAAATGATTATAAAATAAAAATTAAAAATATTTATAAATTTATAAAAAAAAAATATAAAATAAAAATAACAATAATTCTTAGAGGAAGAGAAATAATATATAAAAATATAGCAATTAATATGTTAAATAAAATTAAAAATAAACTAAAAAATTTAACTAATGTAGATTATTTATCAAAAAAATACGAAAATAAACAAATTATTATGATATTAAATCCAAAAAAATAATAAAATGATAAAAATAAAAAGTACTAAAGCAATAAAAAAAAGAATAAAAAAAACTTCTTCTGGAAAATTAAAATTTAAATGTACAAATTTAAGACATATTTTAACTAAAAAAAATAAAAAAAGAAAAAGACATTTAAAAAATAAAAAAATAGTAAATAAAGCAAATAATAAAATAATATTAAAAAATAATCCTTATTTATAAAAGGTATAATAAATGATTAGAATAAAAAGAGGAATTATTTCTAGAAAAAAACATAAAAAAATATTAAAACAAGCTAAAGGTTATTATGGTGCTAGATCTAGATCATATAAATCTGCTAAACAAGCTATTATTAAATCTGGACAATATTCATATAGAGATAGAAAACAAAAAAAAAGAATTTTTAGAAGATTATGAATAGTTCAAATAAATTCAAAATTAAAAGAATATAATTTAAAATATAATATATTTATTAAAAAAATAAAAAATATATCTTTAAATATAAATAGAAAAATTTTATCAGATTTAGTAAATAATGAAAAAGAATCCTTTAAAAAAATTATATCATTAATAAATAAATAATAATTTATAATAAATTTTAATTAATATGTTTAATTTTAATAAAGATATAAAAAATTTTAAATTAGAAATAAAAAATATTAAAAATATTAAATTAATTGAAAAAATACGTATTAAATATTTAGGAAAAAAAGGATATATAAAAAAATTACTAAATATACTTAAAAATACTCCAAAAAATTTAAAATCAAAATTAGGAAAAAAAATTAATAAAATAAAAAAATATATTATTTATAATATAAATTTATATAAAAATAAAATTAATGAAAAAAAAAAAGATAATAAATATATAGATTTATTTCTTCCAGGAAGAAATTATATTATAGGAAATAAACATCCTATTACATTAACTATAAATAAAATAGAAAAATTTTTTTATAAATTAGGATTTGAAAATATTATAGGAAATGAAATAGAAAATGTATATTATAATTTTGATTCATTAAATATTAATAAATATCATCCATCAAGAACTAAAAAAGATACTTTTTGAATAAATAAAAATAATTTATTAAGAACACAAACTTCATGTATGCAAATAAGATATATAAAAAAAAATAAACCACCTATAAAAATTATAACATCTGGATGTGTTTTTAGAAAAGATTATGATAAAACTCATACACCAATGTTTCATCAATTAGATTGTTTTTTAATAGATAAAAATATAAATTTTTCTAATTTAAAATATATAATTAAAAAATTTATATTATTTTTTTTTAAAAAAAAAATTAATATAAAATTTTTACCATCATATTTTCCATTTACTGAACCTTCAGCTGAAGTTTTTATAAAAAATAAAAATAACAAATGAATAGAAATATTAGGATGTGGTTTAATACATCCTAATATTTTAATTAATAATAATATAAATATAAAATTATATTCAGGATTAGCATTTGGAATAGGAATAGAAAGATTAATAATGTTAAAATATAATATATCTGATATAAGAATTTTGTATAAAAATAATATAAAATTATTAAAACAATTTTAATTGTTGGTATTAAAAATGAAATTTTCTGAAATATTAATAAGAAAATATCTTAAAAGTAATTTACATATAAAAAATATTATAAATATATTAAATAAAAATGGATTTGAAATTAATAATAAAAATTTATTAAATTCAATAAAAAAAAATAAAAAATATATAATAAAAAAAGTTATAAAACAAAAAAAAATTTCTAAATATTTTTCTTATATTAAATTTAAAATAAATAAAAAAAAAATAAAAATTTATATTAAAAATATAAAAGAAAATATATTAAATAAATATATATTAATAAATTATAACGAAATTAATATAAAAAAAATATTTTTTATAAAAAAAAAACAATTTAATATAAAATATATATATATATTATATTATATAAAAAATAAAAAAAAATTAAAAAAAATAAATAATTTTATAGAAAAAAATAATATTTTAGAAATAAATATACCAAATAATAGAATAGATTGTAATAATATATATGGTTTATCTAGAGAAATATATTTATTAATTAAAAAAAAAAATATTTTATTAAAAAATAAAAAATATAAAAAATATAAAAAAAATAAATATTTAATAAATATAGAATTTAAAAAAAATATTATAAATTATAAATATATAATTATTAATAATATAAAAAATATAAATAAAAATATTAATAATAAAATAAAAAATCAATTAAAATTTTTACAATTTAATATTTATAATAATATAAAAGATATTATTAATTATAATTTAATAGAATTAGGTCAAGAAATAATTTATTTTGATTTAGATAAATTAAAAAACATATCAATTATTAAAAATAATAATTTTTATATAAATAAAAAAATTTTTAATTTAAATAAAAAAAATATATATATAAATAAAAAAACAAAAAATATAATTTTTATAGCTCCATTATATAAAAAAAATTTAATTTTAAAAAAAAATAGTATAAATAATAAATATAAAACAAATAAATATATAAGTAATTTTAATAAAAATATACAAAATATATCTTTATATAATATTGCAAAAAATATTAAAAATCATTATGGAGGTATAATAAATAATATTAAAAATATAAATAATATTAAAATAAAAAAAAAAAAAATAAAATTATCATATAAATATATAAATAAAAAAATAGGATTTAATATATCAAAAAATAAAATATATAAAATTATAAAACAAATAAAATGTAAAATAATTAAAAAAAAATATAATTACATATATATATATATTCCTATATGAAGAATAGATTTAAATATAAAAGAAGATATAATAGAAGAAATAATAAAAATATATGGATATAATAAAATACCAATAAAAAATTTTAAAACAAAAATAATTATAAAAAAAAAAAATAATTATTCTGAAAAAATATATAATATAAAAAATATATTAACAAATATAGGATATAAAGAAATTATAAATTTTCATTTTGAAAATATATATAAACAAAAAATATTTTCTAGAAAAAAAAATTATATAAATATAATTAATCCTATTTCTAATAAAATGTCAATATTAAGAACATCTTTAATACCAAATTTATTAAATACATTATGCTTTAATACTAAAAGACAACAAGATAATATAAAAATATTTGAAATAGGAACATGTTTTAAAAAAAAAAATAAAAAAAATAAACAAGATAAATATCTTGCTTCAATAATTTATGGAAATAAATATTTAAATAATTGATATATTAAAAATAATAAATTATTTGATTATTATGATATAAAAGGAGACTTAGAACATATATTTATAAAACAAAAAAAAATAAAATTATTAAATTTTAGTAAATCTAATAATTTTATATTAGATAAATTTCAAAATTTAGATATAAAATATAAAAAAAAAAAAATAGGATATATAGGAATGTTAAATAATAAAATAAAAAAATATTTAAAATTAAAACATTCAGTTTTTTTATTTGAAATAAAAATTAAATTTATATTAAAAAAAAAAATAAAAAAAATAAAAAATATATCAAAATTTCCAAACAATATAAGAGATATAACTATTATAATTAATCAAAATATATTAATAAATAAAATTATTAAAGAATGTATATTAATTAAAAAAAATAAAATAAAAAAAATAAATATAATAAAAATTTATTCTAATAATAAATTAATAAAAAAAAAAAAAAAAAATATAACAATTAGATTATATATACAAGATAATAATAAAAACCTTACAGATATAGAAATAAATACTATAATAAATAAATGTAAATATATGTTAAAAAAGAAATTTAATGCATTAATAAATTAATAATATATGAATTATAATAAAAATGATATATTAAATTATATTAAAAAAAATACTAAAATAAAAAAAAAAAAAATAAATAATATTATTAATAATTTTTTTATAGAAATATATAATTATTTAAAAAATAACAATATAATAAAAATTTATGGATTAGGTCAATTTTTAATATCTAAAAGAAAAGGCAAAAAATGAAAAAATCCAATAACAAAAAAAATATTTTATATACCTTCTAAAAAAATAATTAAATTTAAAGTAAGTAATAAATTAAAAAAAGAAATAAATAAAATATAAATTAATTATAATATTAAATTTAAATATTAATTATATTAAAATAAATTTTATATTAATATATATATATATATATATATATATTTAAATTAAATATTAAATATTAAATAAATGGATAATTTAAAAATAAAAAAAAAATATATTAAAAATAAAAATAAATCTTTAATACCTATTTACTATATAAGTAATAGTAATAATAATAATAAAATTATTATAATAATAAAAAATTTTTATAAAATAAATAATAGTATAAAAAATATATGTAAGAATATATATAAATATAACTATATAATAATAATACCTAAATTATTATATAAAATTAAAAATAATAATATAAGTAATAATAATAAAAAAAAAATAAAAAATAAAAAAAATTTTATATCAGATAGAATATTATTATCAGACATTAATAATATTATAAATTGATCAAAAAAAAAATTTAATACAAATAAAGTAGGAATTACTGGATTTTCTTGAGGAGGAAGATTAACTTGACTATATTCATATTTTTATGATTATAATATTAAAACATCTGTAATATGATATGGAAAATTAATAGACAAAATAAATAATAAACATCCAATACATCCTATAGATATAGGATGTAAAATTAAAATACCTATATTAGGTTTATATAGTAATGAAAATAAAATTATATCTATAAATCTAATAAATAAAATGAAAAAAAAAATTAAAAAAAAAAACAAAAATAATAAAATAATAATTTTTAAAAATCAATACTATAATTTTTTTAATAAAAATAAAAAAAATTATAACAAAAAAATATCACAAAAAGCTTTTAAAAAAATGATAAATTGATTTAATAAATATATTAAATAATTTATTTATATTTTATTTTAATAGGAATTAATTATGAAAAAATATTCATATAATATATATAATACTACTACAAATACAATAAATAATTATATAAATTATGTATATAGTTGAATGTCATGTGGTTTATTATTAACATCTTTAGTATCATGATATACTACAAAAATACCTTTTATTTTAGAAATGATTTTTTTTAACAAATTATTTTTACTTACAATATTAATAACTCAATTTATATTAGTTTTTATATTATCAAACATGATTAATAAAATATCAGTAAATATTGCAACAACATTATTCATGTTATATTCAATATTAACAGGATTATCTATTTCTAGTATATTTTTAATATATACGTATTCTTCAATAGCAATATCATTTTTTATTACTAGCATAATGTTTGCTATTATGAGTATATGAGGTTACACATTTAAACAAGATTTAACAAAATTAGGTAATATAGCTTTAATGTTATTAATAGGTATTATAATATCAACTTTAGTAAATATATGAATAAATAGTACTTTTATAATATGAATAACATCATATATAGGGATATTATCTTTTTCTATATTAATAGCATGAGATACACAAAAATTAAAAGAAATAGGATTAAATATATCACAAGAACATAAAGAACAAATAAAAAAATATTCAATATTAGGTGCGCTTATGTTATATTTAGATTTTATTAATTTATATTTATTAATTTTAAAATTAATAGGTATTAAATTAAATAATAAAAATGAAAATAAATAGTATAATAAATTAATAAAATTTAATAAAATTATAAAATATTTTATTATTAATAATTAAATTATTTTTATATAAAATTAAAAATAAATATTATTTTAAATATAAATTATATATATATATAAATATATTAATATTATAATATTTATTTAATATTTTAATAAATTAAATAAATAAATTTATTATAATAATTATAACTTATATATATATATATATTATTTATTTTTAAATAAATTAAAAGATTTTAAAATTATTTTTTTAGATTCATATACATCATATCATCCATCTATTTTAACTCATTTATTTTTATCTAAATTTTTATAATTTTCAAAAAAAAATAAAATTTTATCTAAAAATTTTTCAGATATATCATATATATCTTTTATATTATTATATTTATCTGAAATTTCATAATTAGGTACACACAATATTTTATAATCTTTACCACATTCATCTATCATTTTTAATATACCTATAGGACGAGAATGTATAACAGAACCAATAAATAAAGGAAATGGTGATATTACTAAACAATCTATATTATCATTATCATAAAATAAAGTTTTATTAATATAACCATAATTACAAGGATAAAATACAGGAGTATCTATAAATCTATCTATAAAAGGAACATTATATTTTTTATTTATTTCATACTTAATCAAATTAGTATTTAAAGGTATTTCTATAATAACATAAACATCATTAGGGATATCATTTCCACAAGGAATATCATTAATATTCATATTATTTCTTATTTTATAAAATTATGTTAATTTAATAATTAATTAAATATAATTAATATTATAATAAATATTATGAAAAAAATAAAAAAAAATAAAAATATATTTAAAAAAAAAATAATTAAAATATTTAATTTAATAAAAAAAAATATTAATGGAAATTTACAAATTATTACAGAAATTAATAAAGAAACAAATATAAAAGTAAAATATAAAAATATAGAAAATATTGAATTTAAAAAAAATATTAATATTAAAATAAATATTTATAAAAATTATAAAAAATTTACAATAAAATGTAATAATTTTAAAAAAAAAACAATTATTAATTTTATTAATTATATTAAAAAAAATATTAAATATATATCAAAAAATAAATATAATATATTACCACCATATAATTTATTTAATAAAAAATATAATAAAAATAATATTGGAATAAATTTTAAAGATAACATTTCAATAAAAAAAATGATAAAAATAGCAACAAATTTAGAAAAAAATTCAATAAATTTAAATAATAATAATAAAATAATTAATGATTATACTATATTTAATAAAAATAAAAATATTATTATTATTTATAATGATTATAAAAAAATAAAAAAATATATATCAAAAAATTATTTAATATTACATAGCATTATTATAAAAAATAATAATATTATGGAAAACGATTATGATTATATATATAATCATAAAATATTAGATTTAATAAATAAATATAAATTTTTAAGTAAAAAAATAATTAATAGAATAATATATAAAAAAAATCAAAAAAAAATAAATACAATAAAATCATCAGTAATATTAAATAATAAAATTAGTACAGAAATATTTTATTATTTATTTGAATCTATTAAAGGAAAAAATATATATAATAAAACATCATTTATGTATAAAAAATTAAAAAAAAAAATATTACCGTCATGATTAAGTATAGTTGAAGATCCTCATATATATAAAGGAATAGGTTCTAAATTATTTGATAATGAAGGTTTAAATACTTATAAATATTATATTGTAAATAAAGGAATATTAAAAACTTGAATACTAAATTACTATTATTCTAATAAACTAAATATTAAAAATACATGTAATTCAGGAGGAATACATAATTGAAAATTTATTAATAAAAAAAAAAAAATAAATTTTAAAAAATTAATAAAAATTATGAATAATGGATTAATTATAGATAAATTATTAGGACAAGGAGTAAATATTACAACAGGTTTATATTCAAAAGGAATATCTGGTTTTTTAGTAAAAAATGGAAAAATAAAATATTATATAAATGAAGCAATAATATCAGGAAATTTAAAAAAATTATATAAAAATATAATTTATATGAGTAATGATATAAATATAAATTCCAATATAAGATCTGGATCAATACTTATTAAAAATATACAAATAATAGGAAATAAATAAAATAATATTTTATTAAAATTTTTATAAAATATAATAAATAATTATAATATTAAATAATAAATTAATTTAAATATCTTTCAAAATAAAATATAAATATTATTTAAATAAATTAAATTAAATTAAAATATAATTTTATTTAAAATATTTATAAATCAATAAAAATATAATTTTAATAAAATAAATTTAATATATAAATATTAATATTATATTTTTATAAAATAAAATATTATTTATAAAAATATTTATAATAAATATTTAAATATAAATATTAAAATAATAAAATATATTTATATAATTAAATTTAATAAATTTAAAATAAATTAATACAATTAAATATAATATATATTTTATTTAAATAATTTATAATAGATTTTTTACCATATTCTAATCAAACTCTAGGATCATAAAATTTTTTATTTGGTTTATCAATTCCACTTGGATTACCTAATTGATTATGTAAATATTTCTTTTTATTTAAATAATATTTTAATATTCCATTTCAAAATGATCATTGTATATCTGTATCTAAATTAATTTTAACAACACCATAATTAATAGATTCAATAATTATTTTTTTATTACATCCTGAACCACCATGAAAAACAAAATTTAAAATATTTTTATTATTATAATTATTAAAATATGATTTTATTAATTTTTGTGCATTATATAAAATAATAGGAACTAAACGTATATTATTTTTTTTATAAACACCATGAACATTCCCAAAAGCAGCAGCAATTGTAAATAAATTACTTATTTTAATAAATTTATTATAAACATATAAAATATTTTCTGGATTAGTATATAATTTATAATTAGATATTTTTCTATTATCTAAACCATCTTCTTCTCCTCCAGTACAACCTAATTCCATTTCTAAATTAATATTTAATTTACTCATTTTTTTTAAATAATTACATGATATATTTACATTTTCTTTTATATTACAATCAGATAAATCTAACATATGAGAAGTAAATAAAGATTTTTTATATAAATTATAATAATTAGAATTAAATTCTAATAAACCATCTATTCATTCTAAATTTTTTTTATTACAATGATCAGTATGTAATATAACAGGAACTTTATAATATTTAGATACTCTATGAACATATTTTGCAGCTAAAATAGATCCATAAATAGCAGATTCTATTTTATTTGAAGAAAAATTTTTTCCTATAAAAAATATAGATCCTGAAAAAGAAAACTGTATTATTGCAATTGTACGATTTATAACAGAAGATTCCAATATAGAATTAATAGAATTTGTATCAATACAATTTATAGCAGCTAAAGCAAATTTTTTTTTTCTAGCTATAGAAAAAACTTTATGCATTTCTATACCTGATAATACTCCTGATTTTAAAAAATATAAATTATTATTCATAATATTATTCCAACAAATTAATATTTATTTAAAATTATATTTTATTTTTTCTAATATAGATATAACAGGTAATTTTTTACCTTCAATAAATTTTAAAAATGAACCTCCTCCGGAAGATATATAAGAAATTTTATTAGAAACACCAAATAATTCTATAGCAGATATAGTATCACCACCACCAGCTATAACAAAAGCACCACTATTAATAATTGCATTAATAATTATTTCAGTTCCTTTACGAAAATTAGGAAACTCAAAAACACCTACAGGACCATTCCATAATATTGTTTTTGATTTTATAATTATATTTGACATTAATTTTGCTGTATTATCTCCATAATCCATAATTTCTTCATCATTATTTATATTACAAACATTTTTTGTATAAGATAAAGATGATTCAGAAAATTTTTTACCTACTCTACAATCTACAGGAATAGGTATATTATATTTATTACGTAATTTTTTAGCTATTTTTACAAAAGAAGGTTCATATAAAGATTTTCCTACATTATGATCAATAGCTATAAAAGTATTTGATATACCACCACCAACTATTAAAGTATCAGAAATTTTAGCTAATTTATTTAAAACATTAAATTTAGTAGATATTTTAGCTCCACCAACAATAGAAATCATAGGTCTAACAGGATTAGATAATACTTTAGATAAATATTTTATTTCAGAATAAAATAATAAACCAATACAAGATATTTTAGCAAAATTTATAATACCATATGTTGAAGAATTTTTACGATGAGCTGTTGCAAAAGCATCCATAACAAAAATATCACATAAACTAGCATATTTTTTAGATAAAAAATTATTATTCTTAGTTTCACCAATATTAAAACGTACATTTTCTAAAACTAAAATTTCATTTTTAAAATTATTAAATATATTCTCTTTATTCAAATAATTATATATTAACCTAACAGGTAATTTCATACATTTATTTAAATATTTTACTATTGGTAATAAAGAATATTTTTTATCATATATACCTTCAATAGGTCTACCTAAATGAGAAAATAAAATAACACGAGCCCCTTTTTTTAAACTATATTTAATAGTAGGTAAAGATAATTTTATACGTTTATCTGAAATAATTCTACCATTTTTCATAGGTACATTCAAATCTAATCTAATTAATACTCTTTTATTAAATAAATCTAAATTTTCTATTCTTAATATAGACATATATTACCTTATATACTTAATTATAAAATATAAAATTTTATTAATTTATATATTTATATATTTAATATAATTATTAATAAAATATAATAATAATAATATAATCAATTTATTAATTAAAATTAAATTCATTTAATTATATAATTAAATATAAATAAATTACATATTTAATATATTAAATATATTTACTATTAAATAACTTAATCATATATTTATTCTTTTTTTAGTTAATTTTGATTGATTTATTTCATCTAATACTAAACCGATAAAATAATTTTTATTTAATAAACTTTTAGAATAATTAAATATATAATTATTAACTGGTCAATAACCTATTATATTAACATTATTTTTAATAACTATTTTATATAACTTATATATACCATCACAAAAACAATTACTATAATCTATTTGATTACCACAACCAAAAAAAGATACAATTTTATTAGAAAAATCTATTTTTTTAAAATCTTCTAAAAAATTATCTCAATCATATTGTAATTCACCATAATATCAAGTAGAAGTACCTAATAATAAAATTTTATAATCTATAAAATCATTAATAGAAACTTGTGAAATATCTAAAACTTTAGTATTAAAATAAATATTTAATTTTTTATTTATATAATAAGAAATTTTTCTAGTATAACCAGTATCACTACCATAAAATATTCCTAATTTACACATAATAAATACCTAATTAAATTAATATTTTAAATTTACTTAAATTATATAGTAATATTATATTATTATAAATATATTAAATATATAATTAATAATAGTAAAAATGAAAAAATATAATAATAAAATTATAATTATAGATTCAGGTATAGGTGGTTTATCTATAATAGAAAAAATTTTTTTTTTAAAAATAAATTATATATATATAATGGATAATTATGGATTTCCATATGGAAATAAAAATTATATATATATATATAAAAGAATATATAAAATTATAAATTATTTAAATAATATATATATTATAGATTTTATAATAATAGCATGTAATACTGCAAGTATAATATGTTTAAAATATATAAAAAAAAAATTCAATTTTCCTATATTAGGAATATTTCCTAATATAAAAAAAAGCTTTAAAATAACAAAAAATAAAAATATATTATTATTAGGAACATATATTACTATAAATTCTAATTATATAAATAAAATTATAAATAAAAAAAATAAAAAATTTAATATAATTAAATATTATTCTTCTGAATTAGTAAATGAATCAGAAAAAAAAATAAAATTTAAAAAAATTAATATTAAAAAAATTAAAAATATATTTTTAAATATATTTAAAAATAAAAAATATTCTGATACCATAATAAATGGTTGTACACATTTTGTTTTTTTAGAAAAAGAATTTAAAATAATTTTTAAAAAAATTTTTAAAAAAAATATTTATATAATAAATCATATAAATAATTTAAAAAATAAAATAAATAAATATATAAAAATAAATAATTATTCCAATAAAAAAAATTATTTTTTTTATACAAAAAAAGAAAAATTTAATAATTATTTTATAAAAAAAATAAAAAAAAAATATTTTTTTTATAAAATAAAAAAAATAAAAATATAAATTAATTAATATGTATATTAATAATATAATATATTTTTTAAATGTAAATTACTGAAATATTTTATATATTTTATTAATAATAAATAAATTAATAGAATTTCCTTTAATATTATTAATACATTGTATATTTATTTATATTTATTTAAAAATAAATAAAAAAAAAAATATATTAAAAATTATTTTAATATTAACTATATTACCTTTATTATCATTAACTATAAAAAAAATTATAAAAAATAATCTATTTATTTATAGACCATATAATAATATTTTAAAGAAAAAAAAAATAAATAAATATATACCTTTATGAATAAAAAAATATTGAAAAAAAAAAAAAGATAGTTCATTTCCATCAGGACATACAATTTATGCTAATTTTTGAATAATTATATATAAAAAAAAAAAAAATATATGATTTATAAAATACATAATTATTATTTTAAAACTTATAATAATAAGTAGAATATTATTATATTTACATAGAATTACAGATATAATATTTAGTATATTAATAAATGTAATTATAAAAAATATTACATTTAAATATATAAAATTATAAATAATATATAATTTAAATTTTAAAAATACTAAAATCTTTAGCTAATTTAGTATTAGGAAAAATTTTATTACATTGATATAACATTTTTTTTAAATCTTTTAAATTATATCTAGAACTAAAATGAGTAATAATTAATTTTTTAACAAAATATTTTTTAGCTAATAAAGCTGCTTGTATATTTGTTGAATGCCCTCTTAAATTAGCTTTTTTATACATTGAATGATCTAATGTAGATTCATGAATTAATAAATCTAAATTTAATAAAAATTTACAATTATTTTTTAATGGAGAAGTATCACCTAATATCACTATATTTTTTCCTTTAATAAATGGACCTATATAATTATTTCCATCAATTATTTTATTATTTATATAAAATTTTTTACCTAATTTTAATTCTTTATATATTGGTCCAGGATATATACCATCATTAATTAATTTTTTTACATTTAAATGACCAATTTTATTTAATTTTTCAATACGAAAACCATAACATTCTAAATTATGATTTAATTTAAAAGCTATTACTCTAAATTTATTATTATTAAATATTTCACCTTCATTTATTTCATATATATTCAAAGGAAAATTAATATATGAATTTGTAATTCTTAAAAAATTTATTATAAATTTTTTAATACCTTTACTACCATAAATTTCTAATAACTTTTTAGAATTATTTATAGATCTACTAGTTAATAAACCTAATAAACCATAAATATGATCACCATGCATATGAGTAATAAATATTTTTTTAATTTTATTTAATTTTATAGAAGTATATAATATTTGATGTTGAGTTGCTTCTCCACAATCAAATAATCATATTTCATAAATATTATCATTTAATATTAATGCAATGCTACTAACATTTCTTTTAATATTAGGAGATCCTGCATTTGTACCTAAAAATTGAATAATCATTTAAATAACCAAATTATAATAAATTATATATATATAAGTATTTATAATAATATATTTTTTTATATAAAATAAACAATAAATAATAATAAATATTAAAAAATATATAATTTTCTGATAATATTTAAAATATTAATAATTTACAAAAATAAAAATATGACTAAAAAAATAGGTATTTTAACAAGTGGTGGTGATTCACCTGGAATGAATAACATTATATATAATATAGTAAAAAATTGCATAAATAATAATTATAATATTTATGGAATATATGATGGATATAAAGGTTTATATTTAAATAAAATAAAATTATTAAATAATTATAATTTTATTAATATAAAAAATAAAGGAGGAACATTTTTAGGATCATCTAGATTTCCAGAATTAAAAAATTATAAAATAAGAAAAAAAATAATTAAAAATATAAAAAATAAAATAGATATATTAATAGTTATAGGAGGAGAAGGGTCATACATAGGTGCTAAAAAACTTACAGATATGAATTTACCATGCATTACTATTCCAGGAACAATAGATAATGATATAAATAATACTGATTATACTATAGGACATTATAGTGCTATAGAAAATATAATGAAATCAATAGATAAAATAGAAAATACAATTAAATCACATAAAAGAATATCAATTATAGAAGTAATGGGAAGAAAATGTGGAAAATTAGCAATATTATCAGCAATATCATGTTCATGTGATTTTGTAATAATTCCAGAAATACCTTTTATTAAAAAAAAATTATTTAAAAAATTAAAAAAAAATAATAAAAAATATTCAATAATTATTATTACTGAAAATATATATAATATAAAAAAATTATCTAAAGAAATAGAAGAAAAAACAAAAAAAGAAACAAGATATACATCTTTAAGTTATATACAAAGAGGAGCAGATCCTATATCAATAGATAGAATTTTATCAAAAAAAATAAGTTATTTTATAATAAAATTAATAAAAAAAAATAAATTAGGTATATCTATAGAAATTAAAAAAAATAAATTAACTTATTCTAAATTAAATGATAATAATATAATTAACATTAATAATAATAATTTTATAAAAAAATGATTTAATATAATTAATAAATAAATATATAATTTTAAAAAATGAATAATAAAAATTTTATATGTAAAATTATAGAAAATGATTTAAAAAATAAAAAATATAAATATATAAAAACTCGTTTTGCACCAGAACCAAATGGATATTTACATATAGGACATGCAAAATCTATATATATAAATTTTGAAATAGCAAAAAAATATAATGGAAAATGTAATTTACGTTTTGATGATACAAATCCAGATACAGAAAAACAAATATATATAAATTCTATTAAAAAAGATATAAAATGATTAGGTTATAAATGAAATAATAAAGAAAAATATGCTTCAGATTATTTTAATATATACTATAATTATGCAATTAAATTAATAAAAAAAGGATTAGCTTATATAGATGAATTATCTATTAATAATATAAAAAAATATAGAGGTACATTAAATAAACCAGGTATAAATAGTCCATTTAGAAATAGAAATATTGAAGAAAACATATTTTATTTTAAACAAATGAAAAAAGGAAAAATAAAAGAAGGAAAAATGTGTTTAAGAGCTAAAATAAATATGTATTCTAAAAATATAATACTTAGAGATCCTATAATTTATAGAATAAAATATTCAAAACATTATAGAACAAAAAATAAATGATGTATATATCCAATGTATGATTTTGCTCATTGTATAGCTGATTCAATAGAAAAAATAACACATTCTATATGCACATTAGAATTTCAAAATAATAAAGTATTATATAATTGAATATTAAAAAATATAAATATAAAACATATACCTAAACAATATGAATTTTCAAAATTAAATATTACATATAATATAACTTCTAAAAGAAAAATAAATATATTAATAAAAAATAAAATTATAAAAAAATGAAATGATCAAAGATTATTAAGTATATCTGGTTTAAAAAATAAAGGTTATACTTCTGAATCTATTAAAAATTTTTGTAATTATTTAAGTATAAGTAAAAAAAATAATTTAATAGATATAAAAATTTTAGAAAAATATTTAAGAGAAAATTTAGAAAAAAATACTATAAGAATTATGGGAGTAATAAATCCTATAAAAATTAAAATTATAAATTTAAAAAATAATATAATATTTAATGTACCTAATCATCCTAAAAATAATAAATTAGGAAAAAGAAAATTAACATTATGTAAAGAAATATATATAGATATAAATGATTTTAAAGAAAAAAATAAAAAAAATTTTAAACGATTTGTATTAAATAAAAAAATAAAATTAAGATATTCTATAATTATAAAAGCAATTAAAATAATAAAAAATAATTTTAATAATATAAAATATATAAAATGTATTTATATAAAAAATTATAATAAAAAAATAAATATTATACATTGAATATCTAAAATAGATTTAATAAAAACTAAATTTATATTTTTTAATAATATATTAAAAAATAAAAATACAAATATAAAATTTAATTTATTAAAAAATATTAATAAAAAATCTATAATTATAAAAAAAGGATATATAGATAAAAATATATTAAATTTTAAAAATAAAATATTTCAACTTGAAAGAGAAGGATATTTTAAAATAATAAAAAAAAATATATCAAAATTAATTTTAAATAAAATAGTATCTTTAAAAAATAAAAAAAATTTCTTATAATTTATAAAAAATAAAAAATTATTATTTATATATATACATATATAAATTTAATAAAATAAAATTATATAAATACAATAAATAAATATATGAATAATTTACAAATAAATTATTTTAAAAAAATTTTATTTTCATTATATAAAAAATTAATAAATAAAAATAAAAAGTATTTAAATGAAAATAATAAAAATATAAATTTCCCTGATCCTATAGATAGAGTAGTTCATGAAGAAGAATTTACATTTAATTTAATAAATAAAAAAAGAGAAATAAAATTAATAAATAAAATTAAATATACAATAAAAAAAATAAAAGAAAAAAAATTTGGATATTGTGAAATATGTAATAAAGAAATTGGAATAAAAAGATTAAAAGTACAACCTATAGCAAAATTATGTATAGATTGTAAAATTTTATCAGAAAATAAAAAATATTAAATATTATATATAAAAAAATAATGAAAAATAAAAAAATATGATTAGAAAAATTACATAATTATGTAGGACAATTTTTTAAAATCAACTCAATTATTATAAATAAAAATAGTAAATTTCAAAAAATATTTATATTTAAAAATAATAAATTTGGAAAAATATTAGTATTAGATAATATTTTACAAACTACAACTTATGATGAATTTATATATCATGAAATGATATGTTTAATACCTATATTTTCTCATCCAAATCCAAAAGATATTTTAATTATAGGAGGTGGTGATGGAGGATGTTTAAAACAAATAACAAAATTACATTTTATAAAATCTATAACACTAGTAGAAATAGATAAAAAAATTATTAAATATTCAAAAAAATATTTATTTAAAATTCATAAAAATTCTTTTTATGATAAAAGAGTTAAAATAATAATTGATAATGGTATAAATTATTTAAATAATACAAAAAAAAAATTTGATATAATAATAATAGATGGAACAGATCCAATTGGACCAGGAAAAAATTTATTTACAAAAAATTTTTATTTTTATTGTAGTAAAACTTTAAATAATAATGGAATAATAGTATCTCAAAGTGGAACTTATATGCTTCAAAAAAAAGAAGCTTTAAATAATTTAAAAAATATTAAAAAAATATTTAATATAACAGGTTTTTATAATGCTTCAGTTCCAACATACTATGGAGGTAATATATTATTTATATGAGGATCTAATAATATAAATATTAAAAAACCTTTAATTAAAGAACAAAATAAAATCAATAAATATAAATTTAAATATTATAATATAAATATTCATAAAAGTAGTTTTATTTTACCTCAATTTTTTATTGAAAAATAAATTAATTTTTAATAAATGGTGATAAATTGAAAAAAAATAAATTATATGGTTTTAATAATTTAACTAAAAATTTAAATTTTTGTATTTATAATATTTTTTATACTAATTCTAAAATAAATAAAATAAAATATATAAATTATATTAATAATAAATATAATTCATATAAATTAATTAAAATCTTAAAAAAAACTTCAAAAATAATAGGAGCAAATATATTAAATATTGCAAAACAAGACTATGAACCACAAGGAGCAAGTGTAACTTTATTAATAAGTGAAGAAATTATAAAAAAAAATATATTAGCACATTTAGATAAAAGTCATATATGTATTCATACATATCCAGAAAGTCATCCTAAAAAAAAAATATCTACATTAAGAATAGATTTAGAAATTTCAACATGTGGAATAATTTCTCCACTAAAAGCTTTAAATTATTTAATTTATAAATTAAAATCAGATATTATAATAATAGATTATAAAATAAGAGGATTTACTAGAAATTTAAAAGGTGAAAAAATATTTATTGATCAAAAAATAAATTCAATACAAAATTTTATAGATAAAAAAATTAAAAAATTATATGATATGTTAGATATTAATTTATATCAGGAAAATATTTTTAATACCAAAATGATTTTAAAACATTTAAATTTAAATAATTATATATTTAATAAAAATAATAAAAAAATTAAAGAAAAAAAAAATAATAAGATAATAAATTTATTATGAAATGAAATGAATGAAATATATTACGGAAAAAATAATTAAATTAATAATTCATAATTATTATTATTAATTAATATCATATGTTCATATTGAGCAGATAAACTTTTATCTTTAGTTTTTACTGTTCATCCGTCTTTCATAACTATAGTTTTTGATGAACCAATATTTATCATTGGCTCTATAGTAAAAACCATACCAGGTTTCATAATTATATTAGAATTATTTTTATAATGTAAAATTTGAGGTTCTTCATGAAGATTTTTACCTATTCCATGACCACAATAATTTTTTACAATAGAATAATTATAATTATTTATATATTCTTGTATTTTATTTCCAATAATATTTATACTAACATTTTTTTTAACATATTTTAAAGCATAATAAATACTATTATGAGTAATATTACATAATTTTAAAGCTTTTTTTGAAATTTTACCTACAAAAAACATTTTTGATGTATCAGAATAATAATTATTTTTACATATACTTACATCAATATTTAAAATATCACCATTTTTAAGTAAATAATTATAATCTGGTATACCATGACATACAGTATCATTAACTGAAATACATACTGATTTAGGATAATTCATATAACCTAATGGAGCTGGATAAGCATTATGATATTTTACAATACGATTATGACAAATATCATTAATTTCTCCAGTAGATATACCTTCTTTAATATATTTAGATATATAGAATAAAACTTCTTTTGCTATATAACAAGAAATTTTAATTTTATTTATATCTTCATTATTTTTTAATAAATATAACATATATAATTATATAAATTTAATATTACAATTGTACATAATATAAGTATATAATAATATAAAATTATGTATACAAATTAAGAGGTAAAATGATAAATTTTTCTATAAAAGAAATGATAAAAGCAGGAATACATTTTGGTCATCAAAAAAAATACTGAAATCCAAAAATGAAACCTTATATATATACAACATATAATAATATTCATATAATAAATCTTAATAAAACTATTAAATTATTTAATTTAGCATTAAAAGAACTAAATAAAATTAATAAAGAAAAAAAAAAAATTTTATTTATAGGAACTAAAAAATCTTCTTGTGATTTAATTAAAAAAATTGCTATAAAATGTAAACAATTTTATATAAATAAAAGATGATTAGGTGGAACATTAACTAATTGAAAAACAGTAAAAAAATCTATTAAATTTTTAAAAAATTTAGAAAAACAATATAATAATGGATTATTTAATAAATTAGTAAAAAAAGAAATTTTATATAAAACAAAATTATTAAAAAAATTAAAAAATAATTTAGATGGAATTAAAAATATGGGTAGTTTACCTGATGCTTTATTTATAATAGATGCTAATCATGAAAAATTAGCAGTTAAAGAAGCAAAACAATTAAATATAAAAATTTTTGCTATAACTGATACAAATAATAATCCAGAAAATATAAATTATATTATTCCAGGTAATGATGATTCAATAAAATCAATAAAATGATATTTAAATATTATATCTAAAATAATAAATAAATCTTATGAAAAATAAAATTGAATTAATTAAAAAAATAAGAAAAATAACTAATATAAGTATTCAATTATGTAAAAAAATTTTAGAAAAAAATAAATTTAATATAGAAAAATCTTTAATATCTTTAAAAAAAATAAAAATAAAAAAAAAAAATAAAACAAAAGAAGGTATAATACTTAATAAAATAAAAAATAATATAGCAATAATGTTAAAAATTAATTGTGAAACAGATTTCACTTCTAAAAATAAAGAATTTCAATTATTTGCAAATAAAATAATAAATTTCTGTTTTAATAATAATAATAATATTAATTTAAAAATAATAAATAATAAATTTAAATATAAAAAAAATTATTTAATATCTAAATTTAATGAAAATATTAATATTAAAAATATATGTTATATAAAAAATAAATATTTATATAAATATTTACATAATAAAAAAATAGGAACAATATTAAAATATAATATAATAAATAAAAAAAATAATTTAAATAAAATAAAAAAAATTTCAATGCATATTACTGCTATGAATCCTAAATATATAAGTTATAAAAATATAAAAAAAAATATAATAAAAAAAGAAAAAAATAAATTATCTATTTATATAAAAAATAAAAATAAATTAAAAAAAAAACTTATTAATAAATTAAAAATAAAATGTTTAGAAGAACAGAAATTTATATTTAATGATAAATTATTAGTAAAAAATTACTTAAAAAAAAATAATATAAAAATAATAAAATTTTATAGATTTGAAATAAAAAAATAAAATGTATAAACGTATATTACTTAAAATAAGTGGTAAATCATTAAAAAAAAAAAATAGTTTTATTAATATAAATATTATAAATCATTTAATTAAAGAAATAAAAAAAATTATTTTTATGAATATTCAATTATCCATTGTTATAGGAGGAGGTAATATTTTTAGAGGTAATAAATATAAAGATATAGGTACAGATAGAATTACTGCAGATAAAATAGGAATGATTTCAACAATAATAAATGGTTTAATACTAGCTAATCATTTTCGTAAAAAAAAAATAAACACAGAAATAATGTCAGCAATTAATATAAGTGGGATATGTAATATATATAATACAGATAAAGCTTTAGAAATTATTAAAAAAAAAAAAATACTTATTATTACAGCAGGAACAGGAAATCATTTATTTAGTACAGATTCAGCAGCATGTTTAAGAGCAATTGAAATTAATGCAGATTTATTAATAAAAGCAACTGATGTAAATGGAATATACACAAAAGATCCAAAAAAATATAAATCTGCAAAATTTATAAAAAAAATTTCATATAAAAAAATAATTAAAAACAAAATTAAAATAATGGATATAACATCTTTTTTTATAGCTAAAAAATATAAATTACCTATATATATAGTTAATATATATAAAAAAAATTTTTTATATAATATATTAAATAATAAAGATATGAACTATACTATAATAAATTAAATATATTTAGGAGGTATGGCTGAGCGGTTTAAAGCAACGGTCTTGAAAATCGTCAACAAAATTGTTCGAGAGTTCGAATCTCTCTACCTCCGTATATAAATATGAATAATTTAAAATTAGAAAAAATAATAAATAAATATCTAAAATCTTATTTAATATCTGATAATTCTATTAATGGATTACAAATAAAAGGTAAAAAAAAAATAAAAAAAATTATTACATGTGTAACAATAAACTATTATATAATAAATAAATCTTTAATATATAATCCAGATGCTATTATAAGTCATCATGGATTAATATGAAAAAAAAATAATAAAATAACAAATTTAAAAAAAAAAATTATAAAAAAAATATTAAAAAATAATATAAATATATATACATGACATTTACCTTTAGATATACATCCAAAAATAGGTAATAATATAAAACTATCAGAAAAATTAAGTATAAAAAAAATTTATTTACCAAATATAAAAAATCCAACATTAATTGGAATATATAAAAAAAACAATTTTATTAAAAAAATAAAAAAAATTTTTAAAAAATTTATATTTATAAAAAATAAAAAAAAAATTTATAAAATAGCAATATGTACAGGAAAAGGAGAAAAATATATAGAAAAATGTATTAAAAAATATAATATAGATACATATATAACAGGAGAAATATCAGAACATTTTTTATATGATATAAAAGAATATAATATAAATATTTTTATTATTGGACATGATAATTCTGAAATATATGGAATTAAAACTTTAGGAAAATTAATACAAAAAAAATTTAATATAAAATCAAAATTTATAAATACAAAATATAATAATAATATTATAAAAATTTATTAAAAATATTTTAAAAATTATTTTATAAAATAAATAAAATAAAATATATTTAAATAATAATAATAATATATTTAATTTTAATATATTAAAATATATCAATATATAATTATATTTTTTATTAAATTATAATTTTAAATTATATTATTTATACATTTTTATATAAAATTAAAATTATAAAATTATTATAATTTTTTTTTTATTTTAATAAATTTATTTTATTAATATATAAAATAATTTTAATAAATTTATTAAAATTTTTTTTAATTTAATATTATATTTATTTATATAAATTAAAATATTTTATATCATTAAAATTATATATTTAATTAAATAATAAATTTATTATTTTTATAAAATATAATTTAAATATAAATTTATATATTTTTTTTTTAAATTTAAAATATATTTATAATATTAAATACAAATATATTTTATATATAAATATATTTTATATATAAATAATATATAAATAATAAAATATTAAAATTAATTTATTTATATAAAATATTATATTACTTTAATTTACTAAATTTAAATTAAATATATTTATTTAATAAATAAAAATATATTAAAATAATTAATATGTTAAAAATAAAAAAAAAAATATTAAAATTAAAAAAAAAAATTTTATGATATGAATTTAATTATTTTATTAAAAATAAAAATATTATATCTAATGAAAAATATGATTTTTTAATAAAAAAATTAGAAAAATTAGAAAATAAATATCCTACATTAAAAACAAATAATTCACCAACTAAAAATATAAATTATAAATTTTTAAAAACTTTTTCTATAAAAAAACATAACATAAATATGTTATCAATAAAAAATATATATTCTTATAAAGAATTATATAAATATGTAAAAAAAATAAAAAAAATATATAATACAAAAATTTTTTGTTGTGAATTAAAAATTGATGGTATAGCAATAAGTTTATTATATGAAAATAATTATTTAATTAAAGCTCTTACTAGAGGTAACGGAAAATATGGAGAAGATATAACTAAAAACATAAAATGTATAAAATGTATTCCAAAAAATATTAATATTAAAGAAAAATTTAGAAATCTTGAAATAAGAGGAGAAATATTTATTTCAAAAAAAGAATTTATTAATATAAATAAAAAAAATATTTTTTCTAATAGTAGAAATATTACATCTGGTACAATTAGACAATCAAATAAAGATTTAATAAAAAAAAGAAATTTATCATTTGTAGGATACGATATATATATTAATTATCAAAAAAAAAATTTAATATTACAAAATAAATGTTTAAAAAAAATAAAAAAATTAGGATTTTATATAGATAAAAATACTAAAATATGTAATAACATATTAAAAATAAAAAATTTTTATAAAAAAATAAAAAAAAATAGAAAAATTTTTAATTTTGAAATAGATGGAATTGTAATAAAAGTAAATAATATAAATATACAAAAAAAATTAGGAAATAATAATAAATATATAAAATGAGCTATAGCATGAAAATTTCCATCAAAAAAATCATATACAAAAATATTAAATATAAAATACAAAGTAAGTAAAAATGGAACTATAATTCCTATAGCTAATATAAAAACTACATATATAAATGGTATAAAAATAAAAAATATAAATTTATATAATTTAAATTATTTATCAAAATTATCTTTATCTATTAATAATAAAATAATTATAGAAAGATCAGGAGATGTAATACCTAAATTATATAGAATAATAAAATGTAAAAATAACAAAATAAAAATTCCAAATAAATGTCCTTATTGTAAAAGTAAAATAAATATTAAAGAAAAATTACCTAAATGTTTTAATTTAAATTGTTATAAAAAAATAGAAAATATAATTATAAATTTTATTTCAAAAAAAGGATTTAATATAATTAATTTTGGAAAAAAAACAATAAAAAAATTAATAAAATATAAATATATAAAAAATATTTTAGATATATTTTATATATCAAAAAAAAAATTAATTAAAATTCCTGGAATAAAAAATAAATTAGCAAACAAAATAATATTATCAATTAAATTATCAATAAAAAATATAAAATTAAATAATTTAATTTATTCATTATCAATTCCATATATAGGTATATCTACATCAAAAAAAATTAGTAAAAAAATAAAAACATTTAATAATTTTATTAAAATAAAAAAAAATAATTTAATAAAAATTAAAAAATTAGAAAAATATAAAATAAATTCTATTATTAAATATATTAAAAATAAAAATAATATAAATATATTAAAAAAAATAAAAAAAATTATAAATATATAATATTAAATTATTTTATAAAAGAAAAACTTAAAAAAATTTCTCTTAAAAAAAACTTTAATCTAAAAATTAATTTTTTTTTTTTTAAAAGAAGTATAATATTTATTAAGTTAGGTCCATTTATTTTTCCAATTAAAAAATAATATAATATATTATATATATAATTTTTATTTAAATAATTAAATTTATTCATTAAAATATTTAATATATTATTTATATTAATATAATTTCATATATTAATATTTAAAATATTTTTTAAAAAAAAAAGTAATATTTTAAAAGAATTTATATTATAAAATTTAATAAATTCATGTTTTTTTATTTTAATATATTTATTAAATATAATACAAAAATTATATATATCATATAATGATTTACTTCTAGGTAAAATAAAAGTAATTATTTCAGAAATATTATTTATAATATCTAATTTAATATTTTTATATTTTAAAAAAAAAATAAAATATTTATATATTCTATTATATGATAAATTATTAATATAATATTTATTTAATCAATATATTTTTTTAATATTTAATATACAAGGTGATTTTTTTATATTATATATATTAAATATATGTTTCATTTCATGTAAATTAATAATTTCATTATTAATACTAGATAAACCTATATATAATAAATAATTTAATAAAGATTCTGGTAAAAAACCTTTATTAATATAATTAATTATATTATATGATAAATTTCTTTTAGATAATTTTTTTTTATTCAAATCAAAAATCATAGGTAAATGAATATAATTAGGATATCTATAATTTAAGGAATTAAAAATATTAATTTGTTTTGAAGTATTATTTAAATGATCTTCTCCACGTATAACATGACTAATAGACATATAATAATCATCAATAACAACACAAAAATTATAAGTAGGTAAACCATTAGAACGTTTAATAATAATATCATCTAATTGATTATTATTTATTTTAATTTTATTAAAAATAAAATCATTAAATATTACTTTACCATATAAAGGATTTTTAAATCTTACAACATAAGGTTTTTTTTTATTAAAAGAAAAATTTTTATTTCTACAAAATTTATCATAACAAGGTTTTATTTTTTTTATTAAACATATACTACGTAATTTATTTAAACGTTTTTTTGAACAATAACATTTATATGCTAAATTATTTAATAACATATAATTTATAATATCATTATATAAATCTATTCTATCAGACTGATAATAAGGACCATCATCTCAATATAAACCTAATCATTCTAAAATATAAAAAATATAATCAGAATATTTTTTATTAAATTTATTTATATTAGTATCTTCTATTCTTAGAATAAATTTACCATTATATTTTTTTGCGTATAATCACGAATATAAAGCAATTCTAATATTTCCAATATGTAAATATCCAGTAGGACTAGGAGCAAATCTTGTAATTATATTATTCATAACTAATTAAAAACTATTATATTATATATAATAATATCATTAATATAAAATATAATAAATTTAAATGAAAAAATATATAAGAAATTTTTCTATTATAGCACATATAGATCATGGTAAATCTACATTATCAGATAGAATTATAGAAATATGTACTGGTAAAAAAATAGAAAAAAAAAATGAAAGAATTTTAGATTCTATGGAATTAGAACAAGAAAAAGGTATAACAATTAAATCACAAAGTGTATGTTTAAAATATAAATATAAAAATATAAATTATAAATTTAATTTAATAGATACTCCTGGACATATTGATTTTTCTTATGAAGTCTCAAGATCTTTATCTTGTTGTGAAGGAGCTTTATTAATAATAGATGCATCTAAAGGAATACAAGCTCAAACTATAGCAAATTATAATATCGCTAAAAAATTTAATATTAAAATCATTACTATAATAAATAAAATTGATTTAATTAATAAAGATTTAAATAAAATAAAAAAACAAATAAAAGAAATATTAAACATAAAAAAAAAAAATATAATTTTATGTTCTGCTAAAAAAAATATAGGAATAAATACTATAATTAAAAAAATAATAAAAAAAATACCATATCCTAAAGGAAATAATAATCATAAATTACAAGCTATAATTATTGATTCTTATTTTGATAATTATAATGGTATTTTTTTTTTAATAAAAATTTATAATGGTAAAATAAAAATAAATAATAAAATTAAAATAATTAATATAAATAAAATATATACTGTAGAAAAAATTTATATATGTATACCTAAAAAAAAAGAAATAAATAAATTGTATTGTGGAGAAGTTGGATGAATTTCATGTAATATAAAAAAAATAAAAAATTTTTTTCCAATAGGAAAAACAATAACTACATATAAAAATCAATCATATACTGAAATAATAAAATTTAAAAAAATAAAACCACAAATATATGCCGGTTTATATCCTAGTAAAAATAAAGATTTTATAAATTTAAAAAAATCAATAAAAAAATTAAATTTAAATGATTCTTCTTTAACTTTTACACAAGAAAATTCTCATATTTTAGGTTCAGGATTTAGATGTGGTTTTTTAGGTTCATTACACATGGAAATTATTAAAGAAAGATTAGAAAGAGAATATAATATAAATATAATAATTACTTCACCTACTGTAATTTATAAAATTATAACTAAAAGAAAAAAAAATATTTATATAGAAAATATTAATAAATTACCAAATAAATATGAAATTAAAGAAATATTAGAACCAATATCTATATGTAATATATTTACTCCACATAAATATTTAGGTAAAATAATAAAATTATGTATATATAAAAGAGGAATACAAAAAAAAATTATATATTTTCCAAAATATGTATTTATAAAATATGAAATACCAATTTCAGAAATAATAATTGATTTTAATGATAATATAAAATCTATTTCTCATGGATATGCTTCATTTGAATATAATTTTCTTAATTATAAAAAATCAGATATAAAAATAATAGATATTTATATAAATAAAAATAAATTAGAAGGATTTTCAAGATTATTACATAAAAATAACGTAAAAAAATATAGTAATAATATAATAAACATAATAAAAAATAATTTACAAAAACAACAATTTGAAATTAAAATACAAGTTTCATGTAATAATAAAATTATTAATACATTAATATTAAAATCTTTAAGAAAAAATGTTATTTCTAAATGTTATGGAGGAGATATATCAAGAAAAAAAAAATTATTGAAAAAACAAAAAAAAGGAAAAAAAAGAATGAAAAAATTAGGAAATATTTGAATATCAGAAAAAATATTCTTTGAAACACTTAAAATTAAATAATTAAATAATTAAAATTATGATAAATATATTTAATACAATTTTTTTTTTAATTATCTTTATAATTTTTATTATATGATTAATAAATAAATTAAATATAAAAAACTATAATTTATATATAAACAAATTTTTTATAATAAATAATTTATTAGATATATTTCCTATATTATTATTAATATTTATAATAAGATCATTTATATATGAACCATTTCAAATACCTTCAGCATCAATGATGCCTACTTTATTAATAGGAGATTTAATATTAGTAAATAAATTTAAATATAATATAAAAAATCCTATAACAAATAATACAATAATTAATATAGGTAAACCAAAATATGGAGATATAATAGTTTTTCAATATCCATTAAATAAAAAAATATATTATATAAAACGTATAATAGGATTACCTGGAGATAAAATAATATTTAATAAATATAATAATAAAATTAAACTATATAAATATTGTAAAAATAAAAAAAATTTTTGTAAAAAAAATATAATAAAATATTCTAATGAAAAACAAAGTAAATTTATAGAAGAAATAAGATATAAAAATAATATTATTAAAGAATATTTTTGAGAAAATAATGAATTAAATAATTTAAATATAAATTTTAAAAATAATTCAAAATATATTTTTTTAATAGAAAAAAATGAATATATAAATAAAAAAATACATAAAATATTAATTATTCCTAATATTTATAAAAAAAATAATAAAAAAAAAAATAAAATAATGTTAATAATACCAAAAAATATGTATTTTGTAATGGGAGATTATAGAGATAATAGTGAAGATAGTAGATATTGAGGTTTTTTAAACAAAGATTTAATTATTGGAAAAGCTGAATTTATATGATTAAGTTTTAAAAAACAAGAAAATTCTTTACCAACAGGAATTAGATTTAATCAAATAGGAAAAATTAATTAAAATATTATGAGAATAAATATATTAGAAAGAAAAATTAAATATAAATTTATTAAAAAAAAAATATTAATTTTATCTCTAACTCATAGAAGTTATAGTAATTTTCATAATGAAAGATTAGAATTTTTAGGAGATTCTATATTAAATTTTATAATTACTAAAAAAATATTTAAAAAATATATAAATATTAAAGAAGGATTAATGACAAGAATAAGATCTAAATTAGTAAATAAAAATAATTTATTAAAAATAGCTAATAATTTAAAATTAAATAAATATATTATTTTAGGTAATGGAGAAAAAACTCAAAAATCATATAAAAAATCTATATTAGCTAATACTTTAGAAGCTATTATAGGAGGTATATATATAGACTGTAAAAATATTAAAATTATAGAAAAAATAATAAATAAATTATTTTTTTATAAAAATAATTTAAATATAAAATATGATTTTAAAGATTATAAAACTATATTACAAGAATATTTACAAAAACTTAAATTACCATTACCTATGTATTATATAAAAAAAAAACATGGTAAAGATCATAAAAAAATATTTATAATAAATTGTAAAATAAATAAATTAAAAAAAAAAACAAAAGGTAAAGGTAATAATATAAAACAAGCACAACAAATAGCAGCAAAAAATGCTTTAATAAATTTAGGTTTAATTTAGTATGTTTAAAAAATGTATTATAACTATATTAGGAAGAACAAATGTTGGTAAATCAACTTTATTTAATAAATTAATAAATAAAAAAATATCTATTACTTCAAAAAAAAAAAATACTACACAAAATATTTTTTTAAATATTAATAATATAAAAAACAAACAATATATATATTTAGATACTCCAGGATTTAATAATTATAAAAATTTTATAAAAATTTTTCATAAAATTAAAAAATTTATTAAAAATAAATATATAAAAAAAATTAATTTAATTATTTTAATAATAGAAAAAAAAAATTTTTTTTATGAAATACAAGCAATAAAAAAAATAAATTATTATAAAATACCAATTATTATTTTAATTAATAAAATAGATAAAATAAAAAATAAATTATTAATATTACCTTTTATTAAAAATATTAAAAAATATATAAAATATAAATGAATAATACCAATATCAATAAAAAAAAATAAATATATAAAAATTATTAAAAATATAATAGATAAATATCTTATAAAATCAAAAAAATATATAAATTTCAAAAAAAATAATTCATATAATGATGAATTTATAATATTAGAAATAATAAGAGAAAAAATATTAAGATTAATGGGAGATGAAATTCCATATATAATAAAAATAAAAAAAAAAAAAATTATATTTAAAAAAAAAAATATAAATATATATTGTTATTTAATAATAAAAAAAATAAAATATAAAAAAATTTTAATAGGTAAAAAAGGAAAAAAAATTAAAAAAATTATTTTTTTATCTAAAAAATCTATAGAAAAATATTTTAAATATAAAAAAAATATAAAATTATTTTTATATATAAAAAAATAAATTTAAAATTAAATTAAATATGAATAATATTAATTGAAAAAACATAATTAAAAATGAAAAAAAAAAAAAATATTTTTTAAATATGAAAAAATTTTTAAATAAAGAATATAAAAAAAAAATAATATATCCAAAAAAAAAAAATATTTTTGAAGCATTTAAAATTACAAAATTTAAAAATATAAAAGTAGTTATTTTAGGTCAAGATCCATATTATGAAAAAAATAAAGCTCATGGTTTAGCTTTTTCTACATTACCAAATATAAAAACTTCTTCTTCAGTTAATAATATATATACAGAAATTAAAAGAGAAATTCCAAAATTTAAAATACCAAAAAATGGATATTTAATTAATTGAGCAAAACAAGGTATTTTATTATTAAATAGTATTTTAACAGTAGAAAAAAATAAACCATGTTCACACAAAAATATTGGATGAGAAATATTTACAAGTAATATAATAAAATACATAAATAAATACTTAAAAAATATAGTATTTATTTTATGAGGTAAATATGCAAAAAAAAAAATTTTTTTTATAAATAAAAAAAAACATCTAATTCTTAAATCATCACATCCATCACCATTTTCAGTAAAATTTTTTTGAGGTTGTAATCATTTTATAAAAACAAATATATTTCTAAAAAAAAATAATATAAAAAAAATAAAATGATAATTATAAATAATTAATATTAAAAAAATTAAAAATATTTAATATATTTTTTTTAGCATATTTTTTTGCTTTAAATTTACCATTTAATAAAATTTTTCTAAGAAAAAATTCTTTTTTTCTAAAAAAAAAATACCTTTTTTGTAAAGATATAAGAAAATTATTTAATTCTTTAATAACAATATTTTTAAATTTATTATATGAATAATTATAAAAATTTTTTTCTAATATATTAATAGGTATATTTTTAATACCAGAAATAATATTTAATAAATTAGATATACCAGGTTTATTTTTAATATCAAAAAATATTTTAGGAGGAAATTGAGAATCAGTAATACTATTTTTTATTTTTAATTTAATATTATTTACATTATCTAATAAAAAAATTACATTATTTTTATTAATATCAGATTTTGACATTTTTTTATCAACATTTAATAAAGACATAATTTTTGAACAATTATTAGATAAAATATAATTAGGTATATTAAAAATATTATAAGAAAATAAATTATTTAATCTTTTAGCTATTTTTCTAGTTAATTCAATATGTTGAATTTGATCATATCCTATAGGAACATAACTAGTTTTATATAATAAAATATCAGCAGACATTAAAACAGGATAATTTAATAAACCACAATTTACATTCTTACTATTATTTATTTTATCTTTAAATTGAGTCATACGATATAATTCACCTACATAAGTATAACAATTTAATAATCAATATAATTTAATATGTTCAGTAATACTAGACTGTAAAAAAATAATACATTTTTGTGGATTAATACCAATTGCTAATATTATTGATAATATATCAAATATATTATTTCTTAAATTTTTTTTTTCTGAAATATTAGTTAAAGAATGTAAATCTGCAATACAATAAAAACAATTAAATTTATTTTGTAATTTTAATCAATTATTTAATATACCTATATAATGTCCTATAGTTAAATTTCCTGTAGGTTGAATTGCACTAAAAACATTTTTTTTCATCATTACATTACTCTTTTTTTTTAAATAAAAATTATTATTTAAATAAATCTTTAGAATTTAATAATTTCTTTAAATTAACACTTGCTAAGTCTTCATTATTTACTAAATTATTTTTATAATTATTAAAAATTTTTTTATATCTATCTTTTTTATTATGATAAGAATATCCAGTCCCACAAGGAACTAATCTACCTACTATAACATTTTCTTTTAAACCTCTTAATTCATCTTTTTTACATGAAATTGCAGCTTCAGTTAATATTCTAGTTGTTTCTTGAAAAGAAGCTGAAGATATAAAAGATTCAGTTGATAAAGAAGCTTTAGTAATACCTAATAAATCTCTTTTATAAAAAATATTTTTCTTATTTAATAAAGATAATTTTTTATTTATTAATCTAACTCTTGATATTTCTAATTGTTCACCTACTAAATATTCAGAATCACCAGAATCAGTAATAGTAACTCTTCTTAGCATTTGTCTAATTATTATTTCTATATGTTTATCATTTATTTTAACACCTTGTAAAGAATAAACATCTTGTATTTCATTTACAATAAATTTAGTAACTTCTTCTATTCCACATAATCTTAAAATATCATGAGCAGATTCAAAACCATCAGAAATTGTTTCTCCTTTTTTTATATATTCACCTTCTAATACATGTAATTTTTTTCATTTAGGTATCATTTCTTCATGAATTATATTATTTTTTCCTTTAATAATTAAACGATATTTTCCTTTAGTTTCTCTACCAAAACTAATTATTCCTGAAATTTCAGCCAAAATAGCAGAATCTTTAGGTTTTCTGGCTTCAAATAAATCAGCTACTCTAGGTAAACCACCAGTTATATCTTTTGTTCTACCATATTCTTTAGATACTTTAGCTAATATATCTCCTGAATTAACATAAGAATTATTATTTATATGAATTATAGATTTACCAGGTAAAAAATATTGAGCTGGTATTTCGCTACCAGGTAACATAACATCTTTACCTTTATTATCTAAAATTTTAATAGAAGGTTTTAAATATTTATTAACATTATTAATATAATCTATTTGATCTAAAACAACTATAGAAGATAAACCTGTTAATTCATCAGTTTGACGAATAATATTTTGATCTTCATACATATCAACAAAACATGAATATCCACTAACTTCACTAATTATAGGTATAGTATGAGGATCCCAACTTACTATAATTTCACCTATAGATACACTATCACCATCATTTTTTAATAAAATTGATCCATAAGGTAACTTATAATTTTCTTTAATTAAACCAAATTTATCAATTATTTTTAATTCAACATTTCTAGAAATTATTATTAATTTATTTAAAGAATTTTTTATAAATTTTAAATTAATTAATTTAACAAAACCATTATTTTTAACTTTTATATTTGAATCTACAACCATTCTAGAAGCAGCACCACCAATATGAAAAGTTCTCATAGTTAATTGAGTTCCTGGTTCTCCAATAGATTGTGCTGCTATAACTCCTATAGCTTCTCCTTGATTAATCATATGACCTTTAGCAAGATCAAGACCATAACAATAAGAACAAACACCAAAATTAGTTTCACATAAAACTACAGAACGTACTTTAACTCCATATATAGCTAAAGATTCTATTAAATTACAATGTTTATTATCTAATAATGTATTTTTTTTAATTAATATATTTTTTTTATCAAAAGAATAAATATTTTCTGCTATAACTCTACCTAAAATACGTTCTTTTAAAGATTTTTTTATATCACTACCTTCTATTATTGATGTAATTAATATACTTTTAGATGTATTACAATCCTTTTCTATAACTACAAGATCTTGGGCAACATCAACTAAACGTCTAGTTAAATAACCTGAATTTGCAGTTTTTAATGCAGTATCAGCTAAACCTTTACGTGCACCATGTGTAGAAATAAAATATTGCAATACATTTAAACCTTCTCTAAAATTAGCAGTTATAGGAGTTTCAATTATAGAACCATCAGGTTTAGCCATCAATCCTCTCATTCCAGCTAATTGTCTAATTTGAGCAGAAGATCCTCTAGCACCTGAATCAGCCATCATAAAAACACTATTAAAAGAATCTATTTTTTTCAAAGAACCATTTACATTTATTCATTCAATAGATAAATTATACATCATAGATTGAACAATACGTTCATTAGCATTAACTCATATATCAATTACTTTATTATATTTTTCACCTAATGTAACTAATCCTGATTGATATTGTTCTTGAATTTCATTAACTTCATTTTCAGCTTCCTTTATTATATTATTTTTATCTTTAGGTATTATCATATCATTTATACTAACTGAAGATCCTGATAAAGTTGCATAATTAAAACCAATATACATAATATTATCAGATAAAATAACAGTTTTTTCTAAACCTAATTTTTGATAACAAATACTAAATATTTTAGATATTTCATCTTTATTAAGAACTTTATTTATTAAAGAAAATGATAAACCTTTAGGAATTATATTTCATAAAATTAATCTACCTATAGTAGTATTATAAAAAATTTTATTTTTATATAAAATATTATTTTTTATAGAATATTCTATAATTCTAGCTTTAACTTTAGCATGTATAGAAACCAAATTATTTGAATATAATATTTTAGCTTCATTACTATTAGCTAAAATCATACCTTCTCCTAATTCCCCTATCTTTTCACGAGTCATATAATATAAACCTAAAACTATATCTTGAGATGGAATAATAATAGGATCACCACTAGCTGGTGATAAAATATTATTAGTAGACATCATTAAAACTCTAGCTTCTAATTGAGCTTCTAAAGTTAAAGGAACATGTACAGCCATTTGATCTCCATCAAAATCTGCATTATAAGCAGCACATACTAATGGATGTAATTGTATTGCTTTACCATCAACTAAAATTGGTTCAAAAGCTTGTATACCTAATCTATGAAGAGTAGGAGCTCTATTTAATAAAATAGGATGTTGTTTAATAACATCTTGTAAAATATTTCAAACAATAGGATCTTCTTTTTCAACAATTTTTTTAGCAGATTTTATAGTATTAGCTATACCATCATTTTCTAACCTATTATAAATAAATGGTTTAAATAATTCTAAAGCCATTTTTTTAGGTAAACCACATTGATTTAAATGTAAATAAGGTCCTACAGTAATAACTGACCTACCTGAATAATCTACTCTTTTACCTAATAAATTTTGTCTAAATCTACCTTGTTTACCTTTAATCATATCTGCTAAAGATTTTAATGGTCTTTTATTAGAACCTATTATAGAAAATCCTCTACGACCATTATCTAATAAAGCATCTACTGCTTCTTGTAACATTCTTTTTTCATTTCTAATAATTATATCAGGAGCAAATAAATCTAATAATCTTTTTAATCTATTATTACGATTAATAACTCTTCTATATAAATCATTTAAATCAGAAGTAGCAAATCTACCACCATCTAATGGTACTAAAGGTCTTAAATCTGGAGGTAAAACAGGTAAAATATCTAAAATCATTCATTCAGGTTTATTATTAGAATTAATAAAAGATTCTAATAATTTTAATCTTTTAGAAATTTTTTTTTTTTTTATTTCAGAATTATTATTATTTAATTCATATAATAATTTTTTATATTCATTTTTTAAATTTAAATTTTTTAATAAAAATTTAATAGCTTCTGCACCAATTTTAGCAATAAATTTATTACCAAATATTTCCAAATTTTTAAAATATTCTTCTTCATTAAGAATTTGATTAATTTTTAATGAAGTATTACCATTATCAATTACAATATAAGATTCAAAATATAAAATTTTTTCAATATCTTTTAAAGAAAGATTTAATAATAAACTTATTCTTGAAGGTAAAGATTTTAAAAATCATATATGAGAAACAGGAGTAGCTAATTTAATATGCCCCATTCTTTCTCTTCTTACTTTAGTTTTAGTTATTTCAACCCCACACTTTTCACATATTATACCTTTATATTTTAATCTTTTATATTTACCACATAAACATTCATAATCTTTAATAGGACCAAATATACGAGAACAAAATAAACCATCTCTTTCAGGTTTAAAAGTACGATAATTAATTGTTTCAGGTTTTTTAACTTCACCATAAGATCATGATTTTATCATTTTAGGAGAAGCTAAAGTTATTCTTATAGAATCAAATTCTTTAAAATTAAATTTATTTTTAAAAAAATTAGTTAAATTATTCACAAATTATTATTTCCTAATATATAAATTAAATAAAATTAAAAATTTAATCACATTCTAATTCGATGTTTATACCTAAAGAACAAATTTCTTTTATTAAAACATTAAAAGATTCAGGCATACTAGGTTCCATTTGATGTAAACCATTTATAATATTTTTATACATTTTAGTTCTTCCATTAACATCATCAGATTTTACAGTTAACATTTCTTGTAAAGTATAAGCAGCTCCATAAGCTTCTAATGCTCAAACTTCCATTTCTCCAAATCTTTGACCTCCAAATTGTGATTTACCACCTAAAGGTTGTTGAGTTACTAAACTATACGAACCAGTAGATCTTGCATGTATTTTATCATCTACTAAATGGTTTAACTTCATCATATACATATAACCAACAGTAATAGGACGTTCAAATTTTTTACCTGTTAAACCATCATATAAATATATTTGTCCAGAATCAGATAAACCTGCTATTTTTAATAAATCTTTAATTTCATTTTCTTTAATACCATCAAAAACAGGAGTAGATATAGGTATACCATTAGATAAATCTTTTGCTAAAAAATAAAAATCATTATCATTTAATAAATCTAAATTTATATTTTTATAATTATTATTTAAATTAAAAATTTTTTTTATAAATTTTTTTATTTTATTAATATTTATATTTTTATATAACATATTTTTAATTTTATCTCCAATAGTTTTTAAAGCCATACCTAAATGTGTTTCTAAAACTTGACCTATATTCATTCTTGAGGGAACACCTAATGGATTTAAAATCATATCTATAGGAATACCATTACTATCATATGGCATATCTTCAACAGCACATATTTTAGATACAACACCTTTATTTCCATGTCTACCAGCCATTTTATCTCCAACTTGTATATGTCTTTTAGTAGCTAAATAAACTTTTATTATTTTAATAATACCAGGAGCTAATTCATTTCCTTGAATATTTTTATTTTTATATTCATTTAATTTATTATTTAAAATATTTTTTAAATTATTATAATACTTAATTAAATTAAAAATTTTTTTATTTATAGAATCATTAGATAATTTTAAATTTAAAATATCATTAAATTTTAAATTTAAAAAAATTTTTTTATCATAATTATTTTTTTTTAAAATATTTTTTACATATAAAACTAAAATAGATTTAAAATAATTTAATTCTTTTAAAATTTTATTTTCTAAATTAATTAATTTATTTTCTTCAATTTTTAATAATTTTTTATTTTTAAATAAATTATCACGAGAAAATATTTGAATATCTATTACTGTACCAGAAAATCCACTTGGAACTCTTAAAGAAGAATCTTTTACTTCAGATGCTTTTTCTCCAAAAATAGCACGTAAAAGTTTTTCCTCTGGTGTTAATTGAGTTTCACCTTTAGGTGTTATTTTTCCTACAAGAATATCTCCACTAAAAACATTAGCTCCAATATTAATAATACCATTTTCATCTAATTTAGATAAAGAAGAATCATTAATATTAGGTATATCTGATGTAATTTCTTCTAAACCTAATTTTGTATCTCTACAAATACAAGATAATTCTTGAATATGTATAGTTGTAAATATATCTCTATGAACAATTCTTTCAGAAATTAATATTGAATCTTCAAAATTATAACCACGTCATGACATAAAAGCTACACGTACATTTTGACCTAAAGATAATTCACCATCATCAGTAGCAAAACCATCTGCTATAACATTTCCTTTTTTAACAAAATCATTTAAATTAACAGAAGGTCTTTGATTAATACATGTATTTTGATTAGATCTTAAATATTTAAATAAATTATATATATCAAAATTATCAAAAAAATTATTTTTTTTACTATTTTTTTTTTCAATAATTATTTTAGAAGAATCAACATATCTAACTATTCCATCATTTTTAGAAATTATAGAAATACCAGAATCTATAGCAACAATTTTTTCCATTCCAGTACCAACTATAGGTTTATCAGGTATTAGACAAGGTACTGCTTGACGTTGCATATTTGCTCCCATTAAAGCTCTATTAGCATCATCATGTTCTAAAAAAGGTATTAAAGAAGCACCTATAGAAACTATTTGTTGAGGAGAAATATCTATATAACTAATATCATTATAATTAAATAAATTAAATTCATTTTTATATCTACATACTATGTATTCATTTATAAATTTATTATTTTTATCTATATTAGTATCAGCTTGTGCAATAATATAATTAGATTCTTCAACAGCAGAAAGATAATTAACTTTATTTGTAATATAACCATTTTTAACTTTTCTATACGGAGTTTCAAGAAAACCATAACTATTTATTCTAGCATAAATAGATAAAGAATTAATAAGACCTATATTAGGACCTTCAGGAGTTTCTATAGGACATAATTTACCATAATAACTGTTATGAATATCTCTTACTTCAAAACCTGCTCTTTCTCTAGTTAAACCTCCTGGACCTAAAGTTGAAATTCTTCTTTTATGTGTAATTTCTGATAAAGGATTATTTTGATCCATAAATTGAGATAATTGACTTGAACAAAAAAAATCTTTTATTATAGCAGATAATGGTTTTGCATTTATTAAATCTTTAGGATAAAGATTTTCTATATTACCTAATGAAAATTTTTCTTTAATAGTTTTTTTTATTCTTATTAATCCAATACGAAATTGATTATCAATCATTTCTCCAACAGAACGTACTCTTCTATTACTTAAATTATCTATATCATCTATTTCATCAATACCATTTTTTATATTTATTAATTTCTTTATAATATCTATTATATCAAAAGCATCTAAAAATCTTAAACCAAATTTTTTTTCTCTATTTAAAGAAAAATTTAATTTCATTCTTCCAACAACAGATAAATCATATTTATTAATAGAAAAAAATAAATTTTTAAATAATTTTTTAGAAGCTTCTATAGTAGGAGGTTCTCCTGGTTTCATCATACGATATATTTCAATTAAAGCAGATTTTTTATCATTAATATTATCAATTAATAAAGTATTTGAAATATAAGGTCCATGATTTAATTTATTTATATATAAAACATCTATTTTTTTAATTTTTAAAAAAATTATTTTATTTAATAAATTTAAATCTATTTTATTATTATAATTAATAATATAATTTTTATTATTTAAAGTAACTTTATATTCTTTAGCTAAAATTTTACCAATTAAATAATTATGAGGAACTTTAATATAATTAACATTATCTTTTTGCATTTTTTCTATTAATTTATCAGTAATTCTTTTACCTTTTTTAACATATAAAATATTATTAAATAATATATCAAAATTTAATATTTCTCCTTTTAATCTGATAGGAACTAAATTCATAAATAAATCATTATTAATAAATTTAAAAGTAATAAATTCAAAAAATAAATTTAATATTTTTTTAATAGAAAAACCTAATGCTTTTAATATTATAGTTACTGGTAATTTTCTTTTACGATCTATACGCATAAATAAATTATCTTTTATATCAAATTCAAAATCTAATCAAGATCCTCTATATGGTATAATTCTAGCATTATATAATAATTTACCTGAATTATTTACTTTACTTTTATCAATATCAAAAAAAACACCAGGACTACGATGCAATTGAGAAACTACAACTCTTTCAGTTCCATTTACAATAAATGTTCCTCTATTAGTCATAAATGGAATATCTCCCATATAAACTTTTTGTTCTCTAGAAGAAATTACTTTTCTACAATTATTTAATTTATTATATATAATTAAACATAATTTAACTTTTAAACTTATAGAATAAGTTAAACCTCTAATTTGACATTCTTTGTCATTAAAAAATGGTTTAATAAAAGAATAATTAATATATTTTAATTTAATAGTATTATTATAATTTTTAATAGGAAAAATAGATTTAAATGATAAATCTAAACCTGAAAAAATATTTTTTTTATTATACAAAAAATTATTATAAGAATCTATTTGAATAGATAATAAATACGGTATATCTAAAATTTTAGAAATTTTACTAAAATCTTTACGTATACATTTTATTTCAATTTTAGAATAATTCATATAATTTATATATTATTAATTAAATTATTTAATTATAATTTTTGCACCTACATCTTCTAAAGATTTTTTTATTAAATCAGAATTTTTTTTATTAACTTTTTCTTTAATTAATACAGGACAAGATTCAACTAAATCTTTAGATTCTTTTAAACCTAAACCTAAAAAATTACGGACTATTTTTATAACAGAAATTTTATTATTACCTATTGAATTTAAATATATATTAAATTTATCTTTTTTTATTTTCTTATTTTCACTTTTAATATTATTTGATTTATAATTTTCAGAACTAATACCAAATTTTTTTTCTATAGAACTTATTAATTCTATTATTTCTATTAATGACATTGATGATATTCTTTCTATAATATCTTCTTTATTAATTTTCATAATTTTTACCTATATTACAATTAACTTCTAATATTTTTAATAAATAACAAAATTCTTAAAATCTTAATAATACTTATATTTTTTAAATAAAAAATTAAATATTCTAAAGATTTTTTTTTATTAAATAAAAAAGATAATTTTTTATAAATATCAAAAGATATTAATTTTTTTTTAATACAAACAGCTTTTAATAAAAATTTTTTATTATATTTACTAAAACTTTTATATAATATTTTTGATAATAAACCATATTTTTTTTTTGTATAACAAATAATAATTGAACCACTAAAAAATTTTTTTAAAAAATATAATTTAGTATCTAAAATTGATATTTTAAATAAATTATTATTTATAACTAAAACAAAACTTTTATTTTTTCTTAATTTTTTTCTAAATTCATTTAAATCATTTGATGATATATTATTATAATTTAATACAACTAAAGATGAAGATTCATTTATTATTTTTTTTATATCTAAAATATATTTTTTTTTTTTTAAACTAGATAACATTTTTATTCCTAATTAAATTATTTTATTTTAAATTAATTAAATAACCTTTACCCATAGTACTAGAAACAGTTATTTTTTTTAAATTTAAATAACCATTATATTTATCTAATAAATTAAATATAGATTTAATTAAAAAAATAAAGTTTTCATATAATTGTAAACTAGTAAAATTTATTTTACCAATAATAGTATGTATAATTCCAAATTTATCACTTTTATATAAAATTTTACCACTAATAAAATTATTAATAGTATTTTTTAAATTATTAGTAACAGTTCCTAATTCTATACTAGGAATTAAACCTTTAGGTCCTAATATTTGATTTAATTTATTTACCATATATAATAATTCAGGAGTAGAAATAACTACATCATAATCAATTTTATTATCTTTAATTAAATTAAATAAATCTTTCTGACCAACAAAATAAGCACCACAAGAAATAGCTAATTTATATTTAGATTTTGGAGCAAAAACTATAATTTTTCTTTTTTTATTAAAACAATTATTTGGTAATATAACACTACCTAATATATTAAAATTATTTTTTTTTTTATTATATAAATTAATTGCAATATCTATAGATTCAATAAATTTATATTTATAATTATTTTTAATTAAATCAAATATTTTTATTATATTTTTTTTAATAAAATTATTTTTTATTAATCTATTCATATAAATTTTAAACTTTATCAATTTTAACTTTAATACCCATAGAAATAGCGGTACCTATTATAGAATTACATAAAGATTTTAAATTATAACTATTAGTATCTTTAATTTTAATTTTAGCTATATCTAAAATAGATTTACTATCTATATAACCTACAATTTCATGTCCAGGTTTTTTTGAACCATTAGGTATAGAAATATATTTCTTTAAATAATATGAAACAGGAGGTGTTTTCATAATAAAATCAAAACTTTTATCAGAAAAAACTTTAATAATTACAGGTATAGGAACTCCTTTTTCCATATTTGAAGTTTTTTTATTAAATAATTTACAAAACTTCATAATATTTATACCTCTTTGACCTAAAATAGGTCCTACAGGAGGACTAGGATTAGCCATTCCAGATAAAACTTGTAATTTTATACTAAACTGTATTTTTTTAAACATAAAAACTCTTATATTAAATAATTTAAATATTTTTTTCAACTTGAGAAAAATCTAATTCTACAGGAGTTGATCTACCAAAAATTAAAACAGAAACTTTTAAACGATTTTTATCATAATCAACTTCTTCTACAGTACCATTAAAATCAGAAAATGGACCACTATTAACTCTAACTAATTCTCCATATTCAAATAAAATTTTTGGTCTTGGTTTACCACTTATTTTATCTAATTTATTTTTTATAATTTTAATTTCTTTTTTACTTATAGGAAAAGGATTTCCAGATTCACCACCAATAAATCCAATTATTTTAGGTATACTACGTATTAAATATCAATTTTTATAATTCATAATCATATTAATTAAAAAATAACCAGGAAAAAATTTTCTTTTACTTTTTTTCCTTATCCCATTTTTTATCTCAATAACTTCTTCAGTAGGAATTAAAATTTCACCAAAATCATTTTCTAATTTATATATTTTAATATAATCTTTTAAAGTATTTATTACTTTCTTTTCAAAACTAGAAAAAACTTGAATAACATATCAAAGTTTTTCTTTATTATTATACATATTTTATAACCTCAAATTAATAAAAAAAGAAATAAAATATAATATAAAATTATCAATAATTCATATTACTATTGAAACTAATATACTTAAAAAACAAATTACAATAACATTTTTTATTACTTCATTTATAGATGGTCAAAAAACTTTTAATATTTCTAATCTTGATTGAATAAAAAATAAAATAATTTTTTTACTATAAAAATTTTTTTTTAAAAAATAAAAAAATAAAAAAGATAAAAAAATTTTTAAAATAAAATTTAAAATAAAATAATATTTTAATAAATATAAACTAAATATAAATAAAGAAATAATAACAAATGATAACATTTTTTTTTCTTTTTAAAAAGTATTAATTAATATAATTATTAATATAATTAATAATTATAATTTATAAAATATTTAAATAAATAAAATTATTTAATATTAAAATAATTTATTTTAAATAAATAATTATATTTATTTAATATATTAAAATCAATAATTTTAATTTCTAATTCTAATAAAATATTAAATTTTATAAAAACATTTTTTCTTATAAAATTAAATAATAAAAATATATCTTTAGATGTAGCATAACCATTATTTATAATTATTAAAGGTTGTTTATTATATATTTCAGCTCCTCCAATAGTATAACCTTTTAATTTACATATATCAATTAATAACGCAGCAGGAATTCTATAATTATTAGAATTTATATTATTAAATTTATTTAAATATTTATTTTTTAATTTATTAAAAAAATAATTACTTATTATTGGATTTTTAAAAATACTACCTACATTTCCAAATTTATTATAATTTGGAATTTTTTTATTTCTTAAATCTAATATTTTATTATATATATTAATAGGTGTAATTTTATTATTATAATTATAAAAATAATTAAATAAATTTTTATATAATAAACATGGTTTTCATTTTTTATTAATTTTTAAACCAATTTTAATTATTATATAACGATTATATAAAAATTTTTTAAAAATACTATATCTATAAGAAAAATGACAATCATTATTTTTAATATAAAAAAAAATATTATTTAAAACATCAAAAACTTTAATATAATATACAAATTTTTTTATTTCTAAACCATAAGCTCCTATATTATTAACTACAGCAGAACCAATAGTACCTGGGATATTACATAAATTTTCTAAACCAAATATACCATTATTAATAGAAAAATCAACTAATTTAGATCATATTTCACCAGAATAAACATTTAAAAATCAAAAATTTAAATTCTGTTTGATTTTTATACCTTTTAACCTATTTATTATAATTATTCCATAAAAATTTTTCATTAATAAAATATTACTACCTTTTCCTAATAAAATAAATATTTTTTTTTTATTTTTAATAAATAATAAAACTTTTTTAAGATCAGATATAGAATATATAATATATATATATTCTGCATAAATATCTAATCTAAAAGTATTAAAATTTTTAAGAGAGTTATATTTTATCATAATACATTTTTTTTTTAAAATTTATTTTTTTAAATTTATATAAAAAAAATTTTTCTAATAAATTCATAATTATATAATCATAATTTTTTTTATGATCAAAATTTAATAAATGTAATATTCCATGTATAATTAAAATAGAAAAATATTCTAAATAATCAATTTTTTTATTTTTAGATCTTATAAAAATTTCTAAAGGAGATAAAAATATATCTCCTAATATATTAATTTTATTACTTTTAATATTACAAATAAAAGAAAAAGATAATATATCAGTAAAACATTTTTTATTATTAAATTTATTATTTAATAAAAATATATTTTTTCTATTAATTAAAATTATATTTATATATTTTTTTATATTAAAAAATATATATAATCTTCATAATAATTTATGAAAAAATTTTTTTTTAGGTAAAAATATAAAATCATTACATAAATAAAAAATATTTAATTTATATAACATATTTATTTTAAATCATATTTATCATATGCTTTTACAATAGAAGCTACTATATTTGATCTCATAATATCATTAACACTAAAATTTATAATACCAATTTTTTTTAAATTTTTACATATTTTAATAGCATGTTTTAAACCAGAAAAATTTTTATTAGGTAAATCTATTTGAGAAATATCACCATTAATTACAACTTTTGAATTAAAACCTAATCTTGTTAAAAACATTTTCATTTGAGATATAGTAGAATTTTGAGCTTCATCTAATATTATAAATGAATCATTAAATGTTCTACCTCTCATATATGCTAAAGGTACTATTTCTATAATATTACTAGATATATATTTTTCATTAAAATCAGAACCTAATATTTCAAATAAAACATCATATATAGGACATAAATAAGGATCTATTTTTTGATTAAAATTACCAGGTAAATAACCTAATTTTTCTCCAGCTTCTACTATTGGTCTAGCTAATATTATTCTATAAATTTTTCTTTTTTTTAAATAATCTATTGCAGCTGCAGTAGCTAAATAAGTTTTACCAGTTCCAGAAACACCTATACCAAAAGTAATAATATTATTTAATATACTATTTAAATATAAATTTTGTGTTTTAGTTTTTGGTTTAATTTTTCCAAATCTACCTTTTAAAAAAAAAGTAATATAAGATTTTTTTTTCATAAAATTAAAATAAATAAATAATTAAATTAATTTTCCATATAAACAATTATTTTTAATTAAATTAACTTTAATATTTAATAATTTACCTAATAAATTTCTTCCACTTTTAAAATAAATAATTTTATTATTTCTTGATCTACCATAATAAAAATTATTTCTTTTAGAAATACCTTCAACTATAATTTCTTGAATACTATTCAATAAAATATTATTTCAATAAACAGAATTATCATATAATAATTTTTGTAATTTATATAATCTATTTTTTTTTTCAAATATTGAAATATTATCTTTCATATAAAATGATTTAGTTCCTGGACGAGGAGAATATATAAATGAATAACTACTATCAAATTTTATATCATAAATTAATTTCAAAGTTAAATTAAAATCATCTTTATTTTCTGTAGGAAAACCAACAATAAAATCAGAACCAAAAATCATATTTGGTCTAATATTTAATAAATTATCTATTATTTTTTTATAATCATTAATAGTATAATTTCTTTTCATAATTTTTAATATTCTATCAGAACCACTTTGTACAGGTAAATGTAAAAAATCAACTATTTTAGAAATATTTTTATAAGCTGTAATTAAATCATTATTAAAATTACTAGGATGACTAGTAGTAAATCTTATACGTTTTACATTATCAATTTCTGAAATTAAATATAATAAATTAGAAAAATTACATTTTTTACCATTATTAAAAAAACTAGAATAAGCATTAACATTTTGTCCTAATAAATTAATTTCAACAATACCCATATTAACAATATTATATATTTCATTTATTATATCTTCAGGAGTTCTACTTATTTCTTTACCTCTTAAAAAAGGAACTATACAATAAGAACAAAATTTATTACATCCTTCCATTATAGAAACAAAACTTTTAGAAATAATAGAATTATAATAATTTATACTATTAATATTTTTATTAATTTTATTAGTAAATTTTACATATATAATTTTATTTTTATTTTTTTGAAAATTTTTAATTAAAAAAGGTAATTTTTTAATATTATGTGTTCCAAAAATTATATCTATTAAATTAAATTTCAAAAAAAGTTTTTCTTTTTCTTGAACAGCAATACATCCACCAACCGCAACAATTAAATTAGGATTTATAATTTTTACTTTTTTTATTTTATCAAAAAAATATAATAATTTATTTTGAGCTTTTTGTCTTACAGAACAAGTATTTAAAATTATAAAATCAGATTTTAATATATTTTTAGTAATAATAAAATTATTAAAATATTTTAATAAATAAGCTATAATTTTACTTGAATCATACTTATTCATTTGACATCCTCAAGTTTTTATATATATATATTTATTCATATTTTAAAATATTTATTAAATAATAACTACGACAGGAATTGAACCTGTGATCTCAGCGTTATGAATGCTGTGCTTTAACCAACTAAGCTACGTAGTTTAACTGGGGTACCAGGATTCGAACCTGGGATTCCGGGATCAAAACCCGATGCCTTACCACTTGGCCATACCCCGTATACGGAAGACGAGATTTGAACTCGTACACATTTAAGTACTAGACTCTAATTCTAGTGCGTCTACCAATTTCGCCACTTCCGTAAATTTAAATAAAATTAAATAATATATAAACTATTATATTATATAATAATAAATATGAAAAAAAAAACATTTTTATCATTAATTAATTATTGTAAAAAATTATTTAAAAATAATAAAATATATTATGGACATAGTTCTTACGATGCATTATCAGAATCTATAAATTTAATATATTCAATATTAAATATAAATATTAATAAAAAATATAAAAAAATTAATAATTTTATTGTAAATAATAAAAAAAGTAAAAAAATAATAAAATTAGCTTATAAAAGAATAAAAAAAAAAATACCAATAAGTTATTTAACTAATAATACATGATTTTGTAATAAAAAATTTTACGTAAATAAAAAAGTAATAATTCCTAGATCTCCTATATCTTGAATAATAAAAAAAAAATTTAATTTTATAAAAAAAAATCCTAGAAATATTTTAGATTTATGTACAGGTAGTGGATGTATAGCTATATTATGCTCATATATTTTTCCAAAATCTAAAATAGATGCTTCAGATATATCTAAAAATGCATTACAAATTGCCAAAAAAAATATATTTATACATAAAAAAAAAAATAAAATAAAATTAATAAAATCTAATTTATTTAAAAATATAAAAAATAAAAAATATGATATTATAATATCAAATCCTCCATATTTAAATATAAAAGAAATGAAAAATTTACCTAAAGAATATTTATATGAACCTAAAATATCATTAATATCTAAAAAAAAAGGATTATATATAATACAACAAATAATAAATAATTCCTATAAATATTTAAATAAAAATGGATATCTTATATGCGAAACTGGTAACAAAAAAAATAAAATTATAAAAAATAATAAAAATATAAAATTTAAATGAATAAAATTTAATAATAAAATTAATCAAGTTTTTTATATAAAAAAAGAAAAATTAAATATTAAATAATCTTAAAAAATTTTTTATATTGTTTTTAATAATTTTATAAAAACTTATTTTTTTTATATAAGAAATTTCTTTAATTATAAATATTATTTTACTTGGATCATTATATTTAAATTTATTAATTTTAGGACATAAATAAGGAGAATCTGTTTCAACTAATAATCTATTTAATGGTATATATTTTATAATATTTCTTAATAAATACATATTTTTAAAAGTAATTAATCCAGATATAGATATATATAATCCTAAATTTAAAAATTCATATAATATTTTTTTATTATAATAACTATAACAATGTATTATTGCATTAAAATTATTAAATTTTTTATAATATTTTATTATATCTAATAAATCATTTTCAGAAAATCTACTATGTATTATACAAGGTTTTTTATACTTTATAGAATAAATTAAATGTTTTTCAAATATATATATTTGTAATTTTTTTATATTCTCATTTACATTTTTATAATCTAAACCACATTCTCCTATAGCAATAACATTTTTATATAATAAAAATTTTTTTAAATAATATATATCATCAGATTTAATTTTATTTACATATAAAGGGTGAATACCACAAGATAATTTTATATTACTTTTTATATAAGAAGTTAAAGATAAAATACAAAAAAAATTACTTATACTTGTAGATATTGCTAATAAATATTTAATATTATTTTTTTTTAAAAAAAAAATTAATTCAGAAATATTTTTAAATAAACCATTATAAATTAATTTATCAATATGACAATGAGTATCTATTAAATACATATTTATCCTTTATCAAAAAATTTAGTATAAAAATAACATACAAATTCATATATTAAAATATTTTTATTAATATTAAATATATTTTTAATATTATTATTTAAACAAATTATTTTATTTAAAATTAAATAAGAATTATTTATATTTAAAAAATTATTAAAATAATTAAATAAATAAATTACATCTATATTAAATAAATTTTTTATATTATTAAATTTAAATTTTATAAAATCTATAAATATAGTAGATAATCAATATAAATTAATAATTAAATAATCATTATCTAAAAAATTAATTATATTAATAATAGTCATTTTATGAATATTAATTAAATTATTTAATAATGTTAATCTTAAATATCAAAAATTATTAAGTAATTTAATTGAACTTAATGGAGAATTATTACTTAATCTTATAGAAGATATTATAGATTTATAACTAAAATTATTTAAATTATAATTATTAATTAATCAATTAAAAATTTTTTTTTCAGAAAGATAATTAATTTTAAATTTATATAATCTACTTAAAATATTAAAAGGAATATTTGTATTATCAAAACAAGAAAATATAAACATAAATTTATAAGAAGATTCTTCCATATATTTAAGTAAAAAATTATTAATATAAAAATTATCAAAAATAAAATCTCTAAAATAAATTATTTTAAAAACACTTATATTTAAACTATTAACTAATAAATAATTTATTTTTCTTATATAAGAAATATCTATTTTTTTATTTAGACAATTTATATAATAAAAATTTGGATGAGAATTTTTATTAATTAAATTACAATTTAAACATTTATTACATATATTATAATTATTTTTATATAAACAATAAATTCATTTAATTAATTTTAATATTAATATATTAATACCTAAATTACATTTATATTTTATAATTATATTAATATTTTTATAATTTTTTTTTTTATAAAAATTAATAATATTTTTATATAATTTTGTTAATCAAGGATATCATATACTTTTTTTTTTAATCATATTATTTAATCTATTATAATAATTTATAATTATGATTATTATTTACATAATAAACATTATAAATTAAAATTATATATATTATATATTATAAATAATTATATTAATAATATTTATAATTTTATATAAATAAATTAAATATTAATAGGAAAATTAAATGTTAGTTACAAAAAAAGCTCCAAATTTTAAAGCACAAGCAATAAATAAAGAAAATAAAATAATAAATTTTAATTTAAAAAAATATACTAAAAATAATATTTCAGTTTTATTTTTTTGACCATTAGATTTTACATTTGTTTGTCCATCAGAAATTATAGCTATAAATAATAGATATAAAGAATTTAAAAAAAGAAAAACTAAAATAATTGGAATTTCAATAGATTCAGTTTATACTCATATAGCATGAAAAAATACTAATATAAATAATGGTGGTATAGGTAAAGAAATTAATTTTATTATGGTATCAGATATAAAAAGAGAAATACAAAAATTATATAATGTAAAATCTAAAAAAACAGGTACTTCATTAAGAGCAACATTTATAATTGATAAAAATAGAATTATCAGACATGAATCAATAAATGATTTTTCTATAGGAAGAAATATAAAAGAAATAATAAGAATAATAGATGCATTAAAATTTATATCTAAAAATAATTATGTATGTCCGGCACAATGAAATAATAAAAAAGAATATATAGTTCCTTCACATGAAGGAATATGTAATTTTTTAAAAAAAAATTCAAAAAAAATATAGATAATTAATAAAATATTATGTTTTTAGAAATAAATGTTTATTTAACTATAATTACATTATTTATATTTATAATAATGTATTATATTATGATAATATATCCTCAAAAAAAAATTCAATATAAATATATTAATATGATAAAAAATATTAATATTAATAAATATGTTTGTTTAAAAAATGGTATTATAGGAAAAATAATTAAAAATTCAGAAAAAAAATATATAACTTTATTAATAAATAAAAAAACTAAAATATTAGTAGATAAAAAATATATATCTTATATTATAAAAAAAGAAAATATATTAGATAAAATCTAATATATTTTCTATTTAATTATTTATCTTTATTTCATTATATATTACATGTTTTCTTATAATAGGATCATATTTTTTTATAGAAATATTTTTTTTTGTATTAATTTTATTTTTTATAGAAGTATAAAAATGTTTACTTTTAGAAGAAAGTAATTTAATTATTTTTCTTTTATTTTTTTTCATATTATTTTTTTATTTATATAAAATTTTTTAAAAAAAATATCAATACCAATTTTCTCAATTATTCTTAATCCTTTAGTACTTATTCTTAATTTTATAAATTTTTTTTTTTTAGATAATCAAAAACGATGATTATGTAAATTAGGTAAAAATTTTTTTTTAGATATATTCATAGAATATGATCTTTTATTTCCAAATAAAGATTTTTTACCTGTAATTAAACAAAACTTAGACATATAACTCTATTATAAATAATTGTTAATTAAAATAAATTTATTAGCAATAATACTATTATTATATCTATTATTATTATATAATAAATAACCTTTAATAATAATTAAATTATTTTTTTCTATAATATTAGAATATTTTATATATATATCTTTAAATATTAAAATATCTATATTTCCAGTATTATCATCTATATTAATTAAACATATACGATTATTTTTTTTAGTAGATAAAAATTTTATATCATTTATAATACCAATTGCTTTAATACATTTTTTAGTTTTTAAAAAAAATAAATTTTTTATATATATAAACTTAAATTTACTTTTAATAATTTTAATATATTTATTTATAGGATGATTTGTTATATAACTTCCTAAAACTTCTTTTTCTTTATATAAAATAAAATTTTTATTTCATATAGGTTTAGAATTATTTATTTCTTTTATAATTAATAATTTATTAATATTTTTATTATTAAATAAATTTAATTGTTTAAAATTTAAAATATTATTATTTTTTTTATATCTTATTAATTTTAATATTTTATTAATAAATTTTATCAAAATAGAACGATTTATATTAAAAACATCTAATGATCCAGATAAAATTAATTTTTCTAAAGTTAATTTAGTAAATTTTTTAGAATAAATTAAAAAACAAAAATCTATAAAATTTTTAAATATACCATGTTTTTTACGTAAATTAATTATATAATCTATAGAATTTTTTCCAATACCTTTAATTGCCCCTAAACCATATATAATTTCTTTAGAATTATTTACATCAAAATAATATAAACTATTATTTATATTAGGAGGAATTATTTTTATACCCATATTTTTAGCTTCAAAAATAATTAAATTAATTTTATTTATATTATCAATATCAGAATTCATAAAAGAAACCAAAAATTCTGCAGTAAAATTAGATTTTAATCATAAAGTTTGATAAGCTAAAAAAGAATATGCTACAGAATGAGATTTATTAAAACCATAACTTGCAAAATTTTTCATTAAAGAAAATATTTTTAAAGATAAATTATAATCAATACCTAAAATAATTGAACCATTTTTAAATTTTTTTTTATGATAATTTATTTTACTAAAATCTTTTTTACTAATAATCATTCTTAAATTATCTGCTTCACTTAAGGAATAATTAGCTAAAACTCTTGCTATTTCCATAACTTGTTCTTGATATAATATAATACCATAAGTATTTTTTAATATAGGAATTAATAATTTATGTTGTCATTTTTTATTTGGATAATATATTTTTTCTTTACCATTTTTACGATTTATAAAATTATCTACCATTCCTGATTGTAATGGTCCTGGTCTATATAATGCTAATAAAGCAATTATATCATTAAAATTATTTGGTTTTAAACGTTTTATTAAATCTCTCATTCCTTTAGATTCTAATTGAAAAACAGCTATTGTTTTACAGTTTTTAAGTAAATTAAAACTTAATTTATCATTTAAAGATATATTATTTATATTAAAATTTTTAATATTATTTTTTTTACATATAAGTTTAACAGTATTATTTATAATAGTTAATGTTTTTAATCCTAATAAATCAAATTTAACTAATCCAATATATTCAATATCATTTTTATCAAACTGAGTAACTAATTTATTTGATTCATTATCATAAAAAGTAGCACAAAAATCATTTATAAAATAAGAAGATATAACTATTCCACCTGCATGTTTTCCTATACCTTTAATTAACCCCTCTAATTTTAAAGAAATATCAATTAAATATTTAATTTCATTATTAGATTTATATAAAATATTTAATTTATTTTCTAAAATGAGAGCTTTTTTTAAAGTAATATTTATATCAAATGGAATTAATTTAGCTAAATAATCTACAAAATTATAAGAATATCCTAAAACACGACCAACATCTCTTAATACAGATTTAGAAGTCATTTTATTAAATGTAACTATTTGAGAAACAGATTTTTTACCATAAATACTTTCTATATAAGATAAAACTTTATCTCTTTTATTCATACAAAAATCTATATCAAAATCAGGCATAGATTTTCTCTCAAAATTTAAAAATCTTTCAAAAATTAAATCAAATTTTATAGGATTTATATTAGTAATATTTAATAAATAAGCAATTAAAGAACCAGCACCTGAACCCCTTCCAGGTCCTACATAAATATCATTTTTTCTAGATCATTTAACAAAATCCATAACAATTAAAAAATAATCTGAAATTTTTAATTTAAAAATTATATTTAATTCTTTTTTAATACGAAACAAATATTTTTTTTTTATTAATTTATTTTTTAAAATAGATATTTTTTTTCTAAAATTAATAAATACAATTTTTTTTAAATATAAATTAGAAGAATTTTTAATATAAGGATATTTTGGTAAAAAAAATTTTTTTTTTTTAATTAAAAAATTACACATTTTAGAAATTTTAACAGTATTAAGTAACGAAACAGAAATATCAGAAAATAAATCACACATTTCTTTTTCATTTTTAAAATAATATTCATTAGTATAATCTATAAAATAAGAAATTTTTTTCAAAGAATAACCATAATATATAGAAGAACGTATTTTATGCAAAAAAAAATCTTCTTTATTAAAAAATAAAATTTTATTTGTAGCAACCAATGGAATACTAGTTTTTATAGAAAAATATATTATATCTTTAACATATTTATTTTGATATTTATGACCTAAACGAAAAATTTGTAAATATAATCTATTAATAAAATATTTTTTTAAATAATATATATGTTTTTTAATAAAAAAATTATTATAACAAAAAAATTTTTTATTATTAAAAGAATAATAATTAATAGAATATAAAATAATTAAACCATTATTTAATTTTAATAAAATATTAAAATCTATATATGGTCAAATATAAGTAGAATTATTTTTATAAGACAAAGAAACTAATTTAATTAAATTTCTATATCCTATACTATTTAATACTAATAATGTAGAAAAATTTATACTATTAATATCTTTAAAATATATACATATATCTAATCCAATTATAGGTTTAATACCATAATAAAAAGATTTTTTTTGAAATTTTATTATTGCTGATAAACTAGAAAAATCAGTTAAAGCAATAGCTGGCATATTTAATTCATATGCTTTTTTTAAAATATCATTTACTTTACATAAACTATCTATTATTGAATAATCACTATGTACATTTAAATGTATATATTTAGGATCAAACATTTTTAAATAAAATATTTAGTTAATTTAATATAATTTAATTTGAATAATTAATTTTTTTTATAACATCACTAGTAATATCTATAATATCTTTATTATTATAAATAATAAAATTATCATTAATTATTAAATTTAATTTTTTTTCTTTTGCTATAATATTAATTATATTTTTTATTTTTAAAAAAAAATTATTATATAAATTAATATTTTTTTTATAAATAATATTTTCTAAATTATTTATTATAAATAAAATTTTTTTTTTTTTTAAATTAATTTTTTTTTTTAAAACATAAAAAATTTTTTTATTAATTAAATTACTTTTTTTATTTAAATTATTTTCTTTTTTTAATAAATTATTTATTATAATATTATTTTTTGTATACTCTTTACTTAATTCAATATTTAATTTTTTTATAAAATTTTGATATTTTATTGAATTTTCTAATAAAAAATTAAAATTTATTAAACCAATTCTAATATTAGAAAAAACAGGTAAAATATATAAAAAAATACTAAATATTATTAAATATTTTTTTTTCATATAAATTCTCTAAGAAAAATTATTCATATTAAATTGAATATAATTAATTTCATTATTATTATTAAATTTTAAAGGAAAACCATAAGATAAACTTATAGGTCCTAAAGGAGTAATAATTTTAAATGATAATCCAATAGATAATCTAAAAATATTTTTGTAATTATTATTAATATTTTTTTTATTAAAAATATTTTTAATATTATCATTATTATTTAAAATAATACCACTATCTAAAAATAAAGAAGTACGAATATATTTAGAATATATTTTATCTAAAAAAATATTTGGTATTATTAATTCTAAATTATTTGTTAAAAATAAATTACCTTCAAAATAATTATATATATAACAAACTTTTCTTTTATTTTTACATTTATAACTTTTTGAATTTAAAAATATTTTATTTTGTTTTATATTATCTGTATTAAAACCACGTAAAAAATTATTTTCATTTATATTTATTTTTTCATATAAAGGTAATTTTTTATTAAAAATTCCATTTCTATAACTAATAGAATTATTTATAAAAAAAATTCATTTATTATTTTTATCTATAGAATAATAATTTTTAAAATTAAAATTTATTTTATAAAAATAATTATCTGAAAAAGGAAAAGTAATTTTATTAAATATATTAATACAATATCCTTTATTAGGAAAAATATTATTATTTAATTTATTTAAAATAATATTATTAATTAAAAAAAAATCATTAGTAATAATTTTATTATATTTAGATTTTAAATTAAATCTTTTATTCATAGAATAAAAATATTTTAACATATATAATTGAGATTTTATATTATATAAATTATAATTTATATATTTAATTCCTAATTTATATTTTAAATAATCATATATATAAAAAATAATATTATTTTCAAAACCATAATTTAAATTAAAAAAAACATTATTATTATATAAAAATTTTTTATAAAATAATTTATTTTTTAAAATTATATTATTATAATTATTTAATAAATATTTATAAAATATTTTACTATTTTGATAAAATCTATTTTTAGATAATTTAATTAATAATTTACTTCCAAAATAAATAAAATTATTTTTATATCAAGATATATTATAATTTAAATTTTTTTTCTGATCATATCCTATACCAAAATTTAAATTTCCACTATTATTTTCTTTTAAAAAATATATTAAATTTAATTTATTAGAATTAGATTTTAAAAATTCTTTTTTAATTTTAATATAATTAAAAAAACCAGTTTTTTTTAAATTTAATTTACCTAAATTTATTAAATATTCATTATAAAAATTATTTTTTTTTTGAGGAATTTTTTTAATTAAAAAAGATTTATTAAAATAATTATTTCCATAAAAAATAATATCTTTTATATAAAATCTTTTATTAAATTTTATATTAAAATATAAAATAATTTTATTTTTATTTATTTTATTAATATTAAAATTTATAATTAAATTAATATATCCTTTATTATAAAAAATTTTTTTAATATTATAAATAATATTTTTAATTATTTTATAATTAAAATATTTATTCTTAATAAAATATTTTTTTTTAATTTTATTAAAAATATAATTATATTTATTAATATTACTATTAATTTTAATATCATATAATTTATATATATTACCTTCATTAATATTAATAAATATATCTAATATATTTTTATATTTTTTTATATATATATCTTTTATAAAAAAATCAAAATAACCATTATTTATATAAAAATTTTTAATATTTTTTAAATTATTTATAAAAATATCAAGTTTAAATTTATCATAAAAAAATAAATTTAAAAAATTAAATTTATAATATTTTTTAAAAAAATTCATTATTTTATTCTTTTTAAAATTATTATTTCCTATAATAAATAAATTTCTAATTTTATAATATATTCCTTCATTAATAACTATTTTTAATAAATATTTATTTTTATTTAATTTTATTTTTTTTAAAATAATATTAATATTATATCTATTTAATTTTATATATTTATCAATAATATATTTTTTAAATTTTAATATTAAAAAATTATCTATAAATTTATTCTTACCTATATTAAATTTATTTAAAAAATATAATATCTTTTTTTTATTTAAAACATTATTTCCAATTAAATATATTTTTGAAATAAAAGGTTTTTGTTTTAAATTTAATAATAATTTATTATTTAATTTATATATATTAATTTTATTAAAATGACCTATATTATATAAAAATTTCCTAATATTAATAATATCAAAATTTTTATTTAAATTATTTTTTAATAATTTATAATAATAATTATTATTTTTATTATTAAAATATTCAATATTAAATTTAATATTATTTATATTATAATTATTACAAAAACATTTATTTATAAAATTTAAAAATATAAATATAAATATAAAAAATTTTTTCATATAAGTTTACATATTATTAAAATAAAATTTATTATATATATATATATATATATATTTAAATTTTACCAAATCTTCTTTCTCTTTTATAAAAACAATTTAATATTTTTAAAAAATCTAATTCATTAAAATCAGGTCATAAAATATCAGTAAAAAATAATTCTGAATAAGAAATTTGTCATAATAAAAAATTACTTATTCTTTTTTCACCACCAGTACGTATAACTAAATCAACAGAAGGTAAATTTCCTAAACATAAATTTTTATTAACAAAATTTTCATTTATTTTATTTAAATTAATTAAACCTTTTTTAAATTTTAATAATATTTTTTTTATTCCATTAGTTATATCTCATCTACCACCATAATCCATAGCTATATTTAATTTTAAACCAACATTATTTCTTGTAAGAAATTCTATTTTTTTTATATTTTCCCTTAAACTATAATGAAATTTATTTTTTCTTCCAATAATTTTAACACATATATTTTTATTATTTAATTCATACATTTTATTTTTTATAGTAAGAGAAAACAATCTTATTAATTCAAATACCTCTAATTTAGGTCTAGACCAATTTTCAGTACTAAAAGCATATAAAGTTAATATATTTATTTTTTTTCTAATTGCAAAATCTATTATTTGATAAACAGTTTTTAAACCTTTTTTATGACCTAATATACGAGATACATTATGTTTATTAGCTCATCTTCCATTACCATCCATAATTATAGCAATATGTTTAAGAAAATTTTTATTATATAACATATAATTATTTATAAATATAATTTATTTTTTTAAAATTTTTTCTTTTTTTTTTATAAAAATAATATTTATTTTATCAATATAAAAATTAGTAATTTTTTGTAAATCTAAAATTAATTTATTTTTTTCATCTTCACTAATAATTTTTTTTTTTAATAACAATTTAATTTTATTATTAAAATATCTTCTTATATTTCTTATACAAATTTTAGTTAATTCTACATTATCTTTTAATAATTTAATAATTTTATTTTTTTTATCTTCTGTTATAATAGAAACATAAATTAATATATCATTTTTATCATCAATTATATTATAATCTAAACCAGTATTATAAATAATTTTTTTTACAATATTTTTAATACTTAAATCAAATAAAGATATTCTAAACATATAATTATTTTCTATTACTATTCTAGAAATTTTTGATAAACATATCTTTTTTCCATAATAATTTATTAACAAATCACCTATAATATTTATATTTAAATTATCAATATTATATTTAATAATATTTTTTTTAAAAGATTTTATACAACTAGTCATTTTACTTTCTATAATATTTTTATTTATTTTATCTAACATATAAATTATTAATTAAAATTACAATAATAATAAATATTAAATTATTAATATTTATTCATCTAAAAAACTACGTAAAATTTCTGATTTACTAGGATGACGTAATTTACGTAAAGCTTTTGCTTCAATTTGTCTAATACGTTCTCTAGTAACATCAAATTGTTTACCAACTTCTTCTAAAGTATGATCACTATTCATATCTATTCCAAAACGCATTCTTAATACTTTTGCTTCTCTTGGAGTTAAACTAGATAATATAACATTAGTAACAGATTTTAAACTTTCTGATGTAGCTGATTCTAAAGGTAATTTTAAAGAAGAATCTTCTATAAAATCACTTAAATGTAAATCTTCATCTTCTCCAATTGGAGTTTCTAAAGATATTGGTTCTTTAGCTATTTTAAGAACTTTTCTAATTTTATCTTTAGATATACACATACGATTAGATAATTCTTCTGGAGTAGGTTCACGTCCCATTTCTTGTAAAATTTGTCTAGATATTCTATTTAATTTATTAATAGTTTCTATCATATGTACAGGTATTCTAATTGTACGAGCTTGATCTGCTATAGATCTAGTTATAGCTTGACGTATTCATCAAGTAGCATAAGTTGAAAATTTATAACCTCTTTTATATTCAAATTTATCAACAGCTTTCATTAAACCAATATTTCCTTCTTGAATTAAATCTAAAAATTGTAATCCTCTATTAGTATATTTTTTTGCTATAGAAATAACTAATCTTAAATTAGCTTCAACCATTTCTTTTTTTGCTTTTTTAGTTTTTATTTCACTTTTAATTAAAAAATTATTTATTTTTTTAATTTTATTTATACTTAAACCAATTTTTTTTTCAATTAAAAATAAATCATACAATTTAGATTTTAATAAATTAAAATTTTTTTTAAAATTAAATGATCAAAAATAATTTAAATTAATAATTTTTTTTAATCATTTATAATTAGTACCATATTTTAAATAAAAATACTTAAATAATTTATTAGGCATAGATAATTTATTAACACATAAATTAAAAATTATATTTTCTTTTTTATATATATTATCTACAATTTTTTTAATTTTTAAAATTAAATAATCAAACTGTTTAGGAACTAATTTAAATTTCATAAAAATTCTAATTAATTTATTTAATTCACATTTTGTATAAGGATGTTCTATAGTATATTTATTTATAAATTTAATTAAAATATTATATTGAATATCTAAACAATTAATTTTTTTCTCTATAAAATCAGAATTTATAAATTGAATACAAGAATTAATATTATTTTTATATAATTCTATATTTTCTTTTAAATTATTATTTAAAAAAAATAAATTATCTATATTATAATCAAAAAAACCAATAACTAAATCACATAAACGTAATTTACCTTTTTTAACAAGAGAATATTGATTTAAAAAATAATTTATAGATTTAAAAAAATTAGCTAAATAAAATTGCATTTCATAATTACCTTCTTCAATACGTTTTGCTATATTTATTTCATCCTCTCTAGTCAATAATTCAACTGTACCCATTTCTTTCATATACATCCTAACAGGATCATTAATTTTATTTATAATATTATTATCTTTAGACAAAATTATTTCTGAAATATTATTTATATTATTTTTTTTTTTATTTAAATTTAATTTATTTTTTTTAGAAAAATTTTTTATTATTTTAATATTTTCATTATTAATAATTTTTAATATTTTACTTAAATTATAATTTTTATTTTTTTTACTTATAAATAAATTACTAATTTGTTTAAAAGTTAAAAATCCTTTATTTTTACCTTTTTTAATTAATAATTTAATTTTTAATTTACTTTCTTTATTCATATAAAATATCCATCTTATTATATTAATTAATAATAATATAATAATTAAAAATTTTTTAAATTATTTTTAAAATTCTTTAATTTTATTAAATATCAAATTTCTTTTTTTCTTTTTAAATTTCATCCATAAAATTTACTATAAAAAAAAATTTTTTTAATTTTTTTATTTATTAAATAAATTTTAAAATTATTTAAAATATTTAAAAATATTAATTTATCATTAGTATTTTTAGAAAAAAAATTATAAAAAAATAAATATTCTAAATATAATTTAATTCTTAAATTAGAAAAATTTTTAATAATACTATTAAAATTTATATTTACATTTAATATACAAAAATTTATAATTTTTAAAAATATAGATAAACCAAAAACTTTTATATTAAATAATTCATCTGATAAATTTACTAAAAAAGAAAATTTAGGATTTTTTAATAACAAACTTATTAAATATCTTAAAAATATTTTTCTTTTTTTTTTTATAAAAATTTTTTTAAAAGAAAAATTACATAAATTAATTAATTTATTTTCATTAAAACCAATTCTATAAGATATTTTTTTTAATAAAAATAATTTAATTATAGAAGATTTTAAATAATTAATTATAGACATAAACGATTTTATAAAAGATATCTTTCCTTCATATGTACATAAATTATATTTACAAGATATAAAATAAAACAATAAATCTAAAACAGATATAGATTTTTTTATTCTATATTTAAATTTTTTTATTCCTTCTTTTTTTATAATAGAATCAGGATCTTCTTTATTAGGTAAAAGTATAAAAAAAGATTTATTATTTTCATTTATATAATTTAATATTATTTTAATAGTTCTATATATAGAATTTATTCCAGATTTATCACCATCATAACAAAAAATAATTTTATTAGTATAAAAATATAAAATTTTAATTTGTTTACTACTTATAGAACTACCTAATAAACCTACAACATAATAAATTCCAAATTTACTTAAAGTTATAACATCTAAATAACCTTCTACAACTATAATTTTATCTAATCTTATATATCTTTTTCTTATATTATTTAAATTATATAAACAATTTTTTTTAATAAAAAAAAAATTTTTAGAAGAATTTATATATTTTATAAAATTATATTTATTTATAGTTCTACCACCAAAAGCTATTATATTATTGTAAATATCATATATAGGAAAAATAATACGATCATATAATCTATCATAAATTTTTTTATTTATATCTTTAATAAAAAATCCATATTTAATTAAAAAATTTAATTCAAATTTATTTAAATTATAAATAAACTTATTTATTATTTCTTTATATGAAAAACCTAAAAAAAATTTTTTAATAATATTAATATTTAAACCTCTTTTAAATAAAAATTTTCTAACAAAATATAATTCTTTTATATATAATAAAGATCTATGATATAAAATAGATAATTTTGAAATTAATTTATTAAAATAAAAATATTTATAATTGACACTTTTTTTATTATCTATATAAGAAATATAATTTAATTTTATATTATTTAAATAAGATAATTCTTTTATACTATCAATAAAACTAATATTATTATAATACATTAAAAAATCTATAATATTTCCATGAGATTTACATCCAAAACAGTAATAAAATTTTTCTTCTTTATTAACTATAAAAGAAGGATTATTATCTTTATGAAAAGGACAATTAGATATATATTTATTACCAATTTTTCTAAGAAAAATTTTAGAAGAAATAAATTCAACTATATCAATAGAATATATTAATTTTTTTATAAAAGAATTAGAAATATATTTCATAATATTATTAATATAAATAAATAATTATTAAAATTTAAATTTAAATTCTATTTAAATTTTTTTTTATTCTTCTTTTAATAGCAGATGCTTTAGCTTTTTTTCTTTTAATAGTAGGTTTTTCATAAAATTCTCTTTTTTTTATTTCAGCTAAAACACCAGATTTTTCACACAATCTTTTAAATCTTCTTAAAGCAATATCAAAAGATTCATTTTCTTTAATTTTAATCATAGGCATATAATTATCCATTTAAAAAAAAAATAATTTATTTTATAATAAATTTAATTTTACTTATTTAATCTTAACATATTTAATAAAAATAAAAAATAATATGATTATATTAGGAATAGAAACATCATGTGATGAAACTGGAATAAGTATATATAATAATAAAAAAGGAATTATAATTAATGAAATATATAGTCAATTAATACATTCAATGTATGGAGGTGTAGTACCAAATATAGCTTCTAAAAATCATGCAAATAAAATTATTCCATTAATAAAAAAAGTAATAGAAAAAACTAAAATTAATATTAAAAAAATTACAGCTATAGCTTTTACAGCAGGACCAGGATTATCTAGTTCATTATTAATAGGAGCTACTGCAGCTAAAACTTTAGCTTATTTATATAATAAGCCATGTATACCAATAAATCATCTAGAAGGACATATATTTTCTATAATGTTATCTAATAAAAAACCAAAATTTCCATTTATATCTTTAATTATTTCAGGAGCACATACTTGTTTAATATTAGTTTATAATTATTTTAAATATAAAATTATAGGTCAATCATTAGATGATGCTGTAGGTGAAACATTTGATAAAATAGCTAATTTAATAGGATTAAAATATCCCAGGAGGTAAAAAAATATCAAAATTAGCTAAATATGGAAAAAATTTTTTTAAATTTCCAAAACCAATAATAAATAAAAATAATTTAAATTTTAGCTTTTCTGGATTAAAAACATATATTTATTATTTTTTAAAAAAAAAAAAAATAAATAAACAATTAAAATATGATATATCATTATCATTAGAAAAAACAATTATAGATATATTAATAAAAAAATCAATTAATGCTTTAAATAAATATAATATAAATACATTATGTGTAGTAGGAGGAGTAAGTTCAAATATAACCTTAAGAAAAAAAATGTCTTATAAAATAAAAAAAATAAATAAAAAAATATTTTATCCAAAAAATAACTTATGTACAGATAATGCAGCTATGATTGCATATATAGGATATATTAAATATAAAAAAAAAAAAATAAAAAATAAAAATTTTAATATTAAAATAAATCCAAAATGAAAAATAAATGAAAAATTTTAATAAAAATTTATTTTTTTTTATTAATAAAAAAATAAATTTTTTTATATCTTAAATTAAATAGTTTTTTACTTATATTTATACCAGAATAACCTAAATTAATTAAATATTTACATTTTATGTTTTTAGTAATATATAAAATATCTAAAATATATTTATATAAAATTAAAAAAATTTTTTTATTATAAATTGGTAATAATTTAATATTTTTAATAATATTAATAAAAATATAAATATTATTAGGTTTACGTCATACATCTAATGTATATAATATATTTATAAATAAATCAGTTATATTATTTTTATTAAAAAAATATATTTTAATAAAACAATTATATATAATTTTAAATAAATTAAAAAATTTTTTAGGAATAGATAATCTTTTACAAAAAGTATATATAATATCTATAATAAAATTTTTATATAAAAAATATTTTTTAGACAATATAGTTTTATTAAAAAAAAAACATAAACAAATAAATTTTACTTCTATACTAAATTTATAAAATATTAAATTATTAGATAATAAATAAAAATAATATAATAATTTATTATTATTAAATAAAATATTTAATTCAGGATATATAATATTTAATGCATTACATTTATATAAAATTTTAAAATATAAAAATAAATTACAATTTTTTATTACTTTTTCAGTTTCTAATCAAATTCTTTCAGAAGTTAAATATAATAATTCTCCTGAATTTGATATTTTATTCATTAATTTTAATGTTTTGTAAAATATATAAAATTTAAAATTATAAAATTGAGAATAAAATTTTGCAATCCTTAAAACCCTTAAAGGATCATCTATAAAAAATATTGATATATGTCTTATAATTCTATTATTTATATCATTAATTCCACCAAATGGATCATAATATTTTCCTAAATTATCTAAAGCTATTGCATTTATTGTTATATCTCTACGATATAAATCTTCTTCTAAAGTAATATTTTTAGAAAAATTACAAGAAAAACCTTTATAACCTATACCTTTTTTTTTTTCTTTACGAGCTAAAGCATATTCATCTTTAGTTATTGGATGTATAAAAACTGGAAAATTATTACCTATAGGTATAAAACCTAAATTAATCATTTCTTTATATGTAGAACCAATAACAACTCAATCTTTATCTCTAACTTTTAGTCCTAATAATTTATTACGTACTGCTCCACCAACAAGATAAAATTTCATTTTATAAATATTAATAAATAAAAATTTAAATATTAAAAAGTACTTATTTTTTTATTAAAAATAATATCTAATATATTTTTTTCTATTAAATTATTTTCAATTTCTTTTAAAGCTAATATTGTAGGTTTATCATTTTTATTATCTTTTAAATAATTATTTTTTGAAAAAATTTGTATTTGCCTAGCACGAAAAGAAGCAATTAAAACTAAATCAAATCTATTACCTATTTTTTTAATTGCTTTATATACTGTTAAATTTTTCATTTTATTAAAAAGTTTATAAATATAAATTAAATTTTAAAATAATTTATTATTTTTTTATCAATATAATTATATAGTTTATCATAATTACATATTTTATGATTTAATATAGGTATATTAATATTATTTCAAGTTAATTTAACATTTAAATATTTTTCTATTTTATGAAAAGTACAAGGAATTATAGAAGATAAATATGTAGAAATAACTTTAAAAACATTAATTATAGTAGTACAAAAATTATGTAATTTATTTTTATTATTTTTATTAATAATAATTAATCAAGGTTGTTTATCATTTATATATTGATTAATTATATTTAATAATTCATTAATTTCTATTAATACTTTATTATAATTAAAATTTAAAAAATTATTACTAATTAAATCAGATTTATCTACAAAAAAATAATAAAAATTTTTATCTGATAATTTATTAGATAAAATATTATTAAAATATTTTTCCATAAAAGTAGATATACGAGATATAATATTTATAAATTTATTAATAAAATTACAATTAATAGTTTTAATAAAATCATTTAAACATAAATTAATATCATTAATTTTAAATGATAATTTACTAGAAAAATAATATCTTAAACTATCTGAATCAAAATACTCTAATCATTTAGAAGCATTAATAAAATTACCATTAGATTTAGACATTTTATTTTTATTTATTAAAACATGTCCATGAACAATTAAACCAGTAGGTTTTCTAAAATTTAAAATATCTAATATTATTGGTCATAACAAACCATGAAAATATAATATATCTTTTCCTAAAAAATGATATAATTCACAATTACTATTTATATTTCAAAAATCTTCAAATAAACATAAACCATTTAAATTACAAAAATATTTAAATGTACTAATATAACCTAAAAGAGCATCTAATCATACATAAAAATATTTATTTTTTATATAATAATTTGGTATTTTAAAACCAAAATAAGGAATATCTCTAGAAATATTTCAATCATCTAATAATTTATTAAATCATAAATATAATTGATTTTTTATTTCATTTTGTAGTTCAGATATTAATAATCAATTATTTAAAACATTTTTATAATTATTAATATTAACAAATAAATGTTCTGATTTAGATAAAATTGGTTTACTTCCAGATAATATTGAAATAGGATTAATTAAATCATAAGAATTATATACAATATTGCAATTATTACAAACATCACCATATTGATTACTAACTAAACATTTAGGACATTTTCCTTTTAATAACCTATCAGGTAAAAATACTTTTTTTATATTATCATAAAATTGATAAATATATTTTTTGTTTAATAAATTTTTAATTTTAAAATTATTTAATAATAATAAACTATAAAAATAATTTAATTTATTATGAGTAGTAAAATAAATATCATGAAATATATTAAAATTAATAAAAACTTTTTTATGTTCATTTAATATATTTTTTATCATTAATTCAGGTAATATATTTAATTCTTTTGATTTTAATATTATAGCTGTACCATGAGAATCATCAGCACATATAAAATATACAATATTTCCTAATGATTTTTGATGTCTTACTCAAATATCTGCTTGTATATGTTCTAATATATGACCTAAATGTATTGGTCCATTAGAATACGGTAATGCACAAGTAACTAAAATTTTTTTCATATTAAATATAATTTAATTTAAATCGGCGAGAGAGGATTTGAACCTCCGACCCACTAGTCCCAAACCAGTTGCGCTACCAGACTGCGCTACTCACCGAATATTAATAATAGGTGGTTAATGGGGATTGAACCCATAACATCCGGAACCACAATCCAGCGCTCTACCAATTGAGCTATAACCACCAAAATAAAATTTAATAAATAAATAAATAATTTTAATAAATAAAAATTAAATTTATATAATATTTAATATCTTTTCATCATTTTAAAAAAATCATCATTAGTTTTAGTCATAGAAAGTTTTTTAATTAAAAATTCCATAGCATCTATTTCACTCATAGGTTGAATAATTCTTCTTAAAATTCATATTTTCTGTAATTCATTTAATGATGTTAATAATTCTTCTTTACGAGTACCTGATCTATTATAATCTATTGCTGGAAAAACTCTTTTTTCAGCTATTTTACGAGATAAATGTAATTCCATATTACCAGTACCCTTAAATTCTTCATAAATAACTTCATCCATTTTAGAACCAGTATCTATTAATGCTGTAGCTATTATAGTTAAACTACCACCTTCCTTTACATTTCTAGCAGCACCAAAAAATCTTTTTGGTCTATGTAAAGCATTAGCATCTATACCACCAGTTAAAACTTTACCTGAAGCTGGAACTACGGTATTATAAGCACGTGCTAATCTTGTAATAGAATCTAATAAAATTATAACATCTTTTTTATGCTCAACAAGTCTTTTAGCTTTTTCAATAACCATTTCAGAAACTTGAATATGTCTTAAAGCTGGTTCATCAAAAGTAGATGCTATTACTTCTCCTTTTATTAATCTATACATTTCAGTAACTTCTTCTGGTCTTTCATCAATTAATAAAACTATAAGTACACAATTAGGATAATTATAACTAATACTTTTAGCTATATTCTGTAATAAAATAGTTTTTCCAGCTTTAGGAGGAGCAACTATTAATCCTCTTTGACCTCTACCAATTGGAGATGCTAAATCTAATACACGAGAAGTAATATCTTCTTTAGTTCCATTACCAGTTTCCATATATAAACGACAATTTGTATGTAAAGGAGTTAAATTTTCAAATAAAATTTTATTTTTAATATTATCTGGTTTATCATAATTAACTTTATTTATTTTTAATAAAGCAAAATAACGTTCTGTTTCTTTAGGAGGTCTTATTTTACCAGAAATAGTATCGCCAGTTCTTAAATTAAATCTACGTATTTGACTAGGAGATACATATATATCATCAGGTCCAGCTAAATAAGAACTATCTGATGATCTTAAAAAACCAAAACCATCTTGTAAAATTTCTAAAACACCATTACTAAAAATATCTTCACCACCTTTAGAATGTTTTTTTAAAATAGAAAAAATTATATCTTGTTTACGCATTCTAGCTAAATTTTTTAATCCTGTTCTTTCTCCAAGAATAACTAATTTAGAAACTGACATACTTTTTAAACGTGTAAGATTCATAATAATTATTAATTATTAATATAAATTGAGGAATAACTGATAAATATATTATTATTTAGAACAATATAAATTTAAAATATTCATTAATTCATATTTATTTAATATTCCTACTTTACAAAACAATATTTTCTTATTTTTAAATAATATACTTGTAGGAATATTTAAAATATTATATTTTTTTATAATAATATTTGATTTTTCTACATTTAACTTTACAAATTTTAATTTATTAATAAAATAAATATAAATATCATTTAATATATTCATAAATGATTTACAAGGACCACATGAATTAGAAAAAAAAACAACTAATACATATTTATTATAAAATATAACTTCTTTATCAAAAGAATTATCATTAATATCTAAAATTTTACTACTCATTATACTCCTTTTATAAAATAAATAATATTATATTTTACTACATTTTATATAAAACATAAACAATTCAAATATAAAATATATTACAAAAATATTTAAAATATATTTATTAATTAGGAAAATATTATGTTAAATATATTTAAATTAAAAAAAAATAGTTTAATTAAATTAAAAATACATAAAAAAAAAAAAAAAATAAAAAATTATATTTGAGTAGATTTAATAAATCCTACAGAAAATGAAAGAAAATATGTTCAAAATATATTAAAACAAAAAATTATAAAAAAAACTAAATTATTTGATATAGAAGCATCAGCTAGATTTTTTAAAGATAAAGATGGATTACATATACATTCATTTTTTTTTTATAAAGATATAAAAGATAAAATGAATAATTTAACTGTAGCATTTACAATAAAAAAAAATAAAATATATTCTCTTAGAGAAATAGAATTACCAGCTTTTCGTTTTTATAGAATTAAAACTAAAAATCAAATATTAATACAATGTAATCCATATGAATTATTATTAAATTTATTTGAAATTAAAATAGAACAACTAGCTAATGAAATAGAAAAAGTATATAAAGATTTAGAATATTGAACATATGTAATATTAAGATATCAAAATAATCAAGAATTTAATAAATCAATATTAATATTATCAAAAAAAGAAGATATAACTTCAAAAATAAGAATATGTTTAATAGATACACAAAGAGCTTTAATTTTTTTAATAAAAAAAAATATTTTAAAAAAATATCAAAAAGAACAATCAAAAGAAATAATTAGAGATATAGAATCTTTATTACCACATAATGAATCTATATTTCAAAAAATAAATTTTTTAATGCAAGCAGCTATGGGTTTTCTAAATATAGAACAAAATAGAATAATTAAAATTCTTTCTGTAATATCAGTTATTTTTTTACCTTCCACATTATTAACATCAACATATGGAATGAATTTTAAATATATGCCAGAATTAAAATTAAAATATGGATATCCAATAACTATTATTATTATGTTTATTTTAGGATTAATATCATATTTTTATTTTAAAATAAAAAAATGATTATAAATATATATAAATTATATATATATAACTATTTTATTTATAAAAATAATTTTATAAAATAAATTATAATATAAATTAATAAATTATAATATTAATTGGAAAATATATGATAATTTTAAGTAAATTTAATATAGGTCAACAAGTAAGACATAAATTATTAGGTTTTTTAGGAGTAATAATTGATATTGATCCAGAATATTCTTTATCTAAATTAAATACAAAAGAATATTCTATAAATAATACATTTAAAAAATCACCATGATATCATGTAGTAATGGAAGATAATAATGGTTATCCAATACATACATATTTAGCAGAACATCAATTATGTTGAGAAAATATAAATGAACATCCAGAACAGAAATCTTTAGATGAACTTTCAAAAAAAATAAAAAAACAATTTAAAAAATCAAAATTAAAAATTAATTAAATAAAATGAAAATATTTGGAATAGGAATAGATTTATTAAATATTAAAAGAATTAAAAAAATGTCAAAAAAAATAATAAAAAAATTTTCAAAAAGAATACTTACTAAAAATGAATTAATTAATTATAAACTATTAAATAAAAATAAAATAAAATTTTTAGCTAAAATTTTTTCTTCAAAAGAATCAGCATCAAAAGCATTAGGAACTGGAATTAAAAAAGGTATATATTGAAATAATTTTGAAATATATAATAATAAATTAGGAAAACCAAAAATAAAATTATTTAATAAAGCATTAAAAATATTTAAAAAAATAAAAGCTAAAAAAATACATATAACTATAACTCATGAAAAAAAATATATCCAAACATTAACAATAATACAATAATTAATAAAATTATTATTAAATTAATAATTTATATAAACTATTAAATAATAAATTATTTAATATTTATATATTTTAATAAAATAAATAAATATATTAATTTAAATAAAATATGAAAAAAATAATAATAAAAGCTAAATACAGAAAAATTTTCGGATCAATTTATATTAAAAAAATAAAAAAAAAAAATGAAATACCAGCAATAATTTATGGTAAAAATAAAAAAAATATCTTAATTAGAATTAATCATGATAATATATTCAATAAAATTGTAAAATATCAAGAAAAAAAAAATATATATTTTTTAATTAAAATAAATAATAAAATAATAAAATCAAAAATTAAAGATATACAAAAACATCCATATAAAAATAAAATTTTACATTTAGATTTTATTTATTAAAATGGGTTGTACAGGACTCGAACCTGTGACCAATTGATTAAAAGTCAACTGCTCTACCACTGAGCTAACAACCCCAAATAAATAAAATATAAAATAATATACTAATATAATTTTAAATTAAAAACAATTAAAATTAAATATTTTATAAAATAAAATATTTTTAATTTTAAAATTTAATATGAATAATATAGATAATAAAATCAAAAAATTAATAAAAAAAAATAAAAAATTTCTTATAGCATTTAGCGGAGGTTTAGACTCATCAGTATTATTATATTCATTGAATAAAAATAATAATAATAATAATATAAATATTAGAGCAATTCATATTAATCATAATATGAATAAAAAATCAAAAAAATGAGAAAATCATTGTATTAATATATGTAATAAATTAAATATAATTATAATAATTAAACAAATTTATAATAAAAATAATAAAAACATAGAATCTATATATAGAGAAAAAAGATATTCTATATATAAAAAATATTTATTAAATAATGAAATATTATTAACAGCACATCATAAAAACGATCAATGTGAAACAATATTATTATCTTTAAAAAGAGGTAGTGGTTTATCAGGATTATCAGGTATAAAAAAAAAAATTTTAATAAAAAATAAAATAATAATTAGACCATTATTAAATATAGAAAAAAAAGAAATAAAAAAATATGCTATTAATAATAAAATTATATGAATAAATGATTCTAGTAATAATAATATAAAATTTGATAGAAATTTTTTAAGAAAAATAATTATTCCAAAATTATTAAATAGATGACCATTTTTTATAAAATGTATTATAAGAAGCGCAAAAATATGTTTTAATCAAAATAAATTATTAGAAAAATTAATAAATAAAAAATTCAATAAATCTTTAATAAAAAAAAATATATTAAATTTAAAATATTTAATACATTTATCTAGAGAAGAATTTTTTTTAATAATAAGAAAATGAATAAAAATAAATGATAAAAAAATGTTATCTTATAAATTATTAAAAATAATATGAATTAATATTATTAATAATAAAAAAATATATTTTCAAATGTTTTTTAAAGAATTTATTATAAATAAATATAAAAATAAAATATATTTAATTAATAAATTAAAAAAAATTAAAAAAAAAATAAAATGAAAAAATATAAAAAAAAATATATTTTTACCAAATGGTACTTTATATATTTCAGAAAATAATAAAAATAATATTAATAATTTAGTAAGAAAACCTAAATTAAATGAAAAAATATATATAAAATTTAATATAAAAAATTATATAAAAATATTAGGAAGAAAAAAAAAAAAAATAAAAAAAATATGACAAGAATATAAAATATTACCATGAGAAAGACCCAATATACCAATTATTTTTTATAATAATAATATTATTATGTCTCCTAATTTGTTTATTACAGAAAATGCTAAACCAAATAAATTATCTTCATGAAAAATAAATTTTAAAAAATAATTATTTAAATAAATTATTATATTTAAATAATAAAAAATTACATATATTATTTTTATTAATAAATTTAATAATATTATTATTTCTATCTTTAAATTCAACTAATCCTAATTTTAACATTTTATTACTAATTATTAATATATTAGGTATACCCATAACATCAAAATCAGTCAACATTTCACCAAAATATAATTTTCTATCATCTAATAATATATCAATATTATTTTTTTTTAAAAAAAAATATATATTAAAAGATAAATTATAAACAATTTTATTTTTATACATATTTATAGGAATAATACCTAATTTAAAAGGTGAAATTGATAAAGGAAATATAATACTTTTTTTATTATTAAATTTTTCAATAATACTAAATATTAATCTATTTATACCTATTCCATAACAACCCATATATATATTTTTATTTAATATATTATTTTTATTTATAAAAATATTAGTATAATAATCCATTAATTTAAATATATGAGCTAACTCTATAGATTTATTTTTTATTAATTTTTTATTATTTATATTACTAGATATATAAAAATTAATATTTTTACATAAATCAAAAAAACCATATATATTAATATTTTTATATCAATTAACATTAAAATAAAAACTTTTATTTTTATTAGAACCAATAATAAAATTAATTCAATTTTTTAAAGAAATATCTGCAATTATAGGATAATTTATTCCAATAGGACCAAAAAAAATATTTAATATTTTATATTTTTTATATATATATTTTTCAGATAAAAAAATTATTTTTTTTATTAAAGGATATAAAATATATAATTTATTTATATCAATACTTTTATAAAATGGAATTAATATAAATAATTTTGATATATATTTTTTCTTATATAATTTAACTAAATAAGTTTTTATAAAAATATTAGTATTTATAAAATTATTAATATTTTTTATTAAAAAATTAGAAAAATATATTAATTTAATATTTTTATAATTAAATTTTATTTTTTTTTTTTTTTTTATAAAAAAATATTTATTTTCATTTTTATTAATATATATATTATTTTCACCGTATTTTGATAATATATAAAATTCATGAGATAAATAACCACCAATATTTCCACAATCAGCTTTTTTATATAAAATATTTAAACCAATTTTATTAAAAATATTTATATATATATCTATCATATTTAAATAAAAATTATCTAAACATTTTTTTGAATTATGAAAAGAATAAGCATCTTTCATTAAAAATTCTTTAGATCTTAATATATTACACCTTGGTCTGATTTCATCACGAAATTTAGTTTGTATCTGATAAAATAATTTAGGAAATAAATTAAAATTATAATATTTATTACAAATTATTTTTGTAATATATTCTTCATTAGTAGGAGATAAAATAAATAATTTTTTTTTTCTATCATATAATTTAAATAATTCATCACCATATTTATAATATCTTTTACTATCTTTTCAAATACTAGAAGATTGCATTATAGGTATATACATTTCTATACCATTAATTTTATTCATATTATATTTAATAATATTAATTATATTATTAATTAATTTTAAACCATTAGGTAAAAAAGCATATATTCCAGAAGATAATTTATTTATTAAACCACCTTTAATCATTAAATTATAAATAATATTTTTTTCTTTATTAAAATTATTCTTCGAAGTAAATAAAAAATATTCAGTTGTTTTCATAAAATATATAATATATTAAATTATTTATATATTATTTAAATTTATTAATTTACCTAAATAACACCCACCTAAAAGGTGAATATGTAAATAATCTATTTCTTGTCCACCATCTTTATTACAATTTATAATTATTCTATAACCTTTTTTATCAATATTATTATATTTAACTAATTTATTAACGACTAATAACATTTTACTTAAAATAAATACATTATTACTATTAATATAATTCATATTTTTTATATATTTTCTAGGAATAATAATTATATGTATAGGAGATAAAGGTTTAATATCATTAAAAGCAATAACATATTTATCTTTATATATAAAATCTACTTTTAATTTTCCTTTTATAATATCAATAAAAATATTTTTTTTCATATAAATAATTAAAAAAATTAAGTTAAATTAATTTATAAATATTTAAACTAAATAATTACTAATTTATTAATATAATATATATAATTTAAAAAAAGAAAATAAATAATAAAATTAATATTGATATATATTATTTTATAGAATATTATCAATAATTGATATATTAATTTAAATATTTATTATATAATTTAAAGGTCTATAGCTCAGTGGTAGAGCACACCCCTGATAAGGGTGAGGTCAGTGGTTCAAACCCGCTTAGACCTATAATTATAGGGGTATAGTTTAATCAGGTAGAATAATGGTCTCCAAAATCATAGGTTAAGGTTCAAATCCTTCTACCCCTGTATTAATTTTAATTAATATATAAAAATTTATATAATTAAATAATTATTAAAATAAATTTATGAATAAAAATAAAATATTAATTAAAAAAATAAAAAATTTTTATAAAAAAAATATAAAACCAATACTAAATATTCATCAAGGTGACTTAAAAATTATTGATATAAATAAAAAAAATTTTTTATTAATTAAATTTACTGGAAAATGTAAATTATGTAATATTAATAATTTTACTTTTGAAAATATTATAAAAAAAAAAATAATAAAAAATTTTCCTGAAATAAAAAATATTATTAATATAATATAATATATTTTTATTTAAAATACTTTAAATTTTATATTAATTATATTTTTATTAATTATATAATATATTATTATTAATAATATCTATTAATAATAAATCAAGAATATTAATTAAAATTAATAATATAAATTAAATTATTGGATAAAAATATGAAATATAATATAGAAAATAATATTAATAATAATAAATATGAATGTTTATTATTAAATATATATCAAAATATAATTGATAATAATAATTTTTTCTATAATAAATATATATTAAAAGCAAAAAAAAAATATAATTATAAAGGTAAAATAAATGAAAATATTATAATAAATAATATAAATAATAATAACATTGATAATCTAATATTAATAGGATGTGGTAAAAAAGAAAAATTAAATAAAAAGATATTTTTAAATATAATAAAAAATTCTTTTTATATGATAAAAAAAAATAATTATAAAAATATTTTAATTATATTTAATAATTTAAATATAAAAAATAATTATTGAAAAACATTTAATTATATAAATACTTTTGAATATTATAATTATAACTTTAATAAATTTAAAACAAAAAAATATAATTTAAAAAACAATAAAAATATATATTTTTATATAAATAAAAAAAAAGAAAATAATAATATTAATTTAGCTATAAATAATGCTAAAATAATTTCATTAGGCATAAAAAAATCTAGAGATTTATGTAATACACCACCTAATATATGTAATTCAAAATATATATATAAAATAATAAAAAAAAATATTAAAAATAATAATAATATAAAAATATCATATTTAAATAAAAAAAAAATGAAAGAAATTGGAATGAATGCTTATCTTTCAGTTAATAAAAGTTCATCAAATGAACCATTAGCTATAATAATTAATTATAATAAAAATAATAAAGAAAAACCTATAATATTAATAGGAAAAGGTATAACTTTTGATACAGGTGGAATATCAATAAAACCATCAAATAAAATGTGAGATATGAAATATGATATGTCAGGCGCTTCTTCTGTTTATGGAATATTATATATAATATCAAAATTAAAACTTAATATAAATGTAATAGGAATATTAGCATGTGCTGAAAATATGATTGATAAAAATTCAACAAGACCAGGAGATGTTATAAAAACTTTATCTAAAAAAACAGTAGAAATAATAAATACTGATGCTGAAGGAAGATTAATTTTATGTGATATATTATCATATATAAATAAATTTAATCCTTATTATGTTATAGATATTGCTACTTTAACAGGTGCCTGTCTTATTTCTTTAGGACCTAAAATAAATGCATTATTAACAAATAATAAAAAATTATCAAAAAAAATAATTTCAGCAAGTAAAGAATCAATGAATAATATATGAGAATTACCATTATTTAATGAATATAATAAATATTTAAAATCAAATATAGCAGATATTAAAAATTGTTCCGAAACTCCTTATGCAGGAACTATAACTGCTGCATGTTTTTTATCATATTTTACAAAAAAATATAAATGAGCTCATATAGATATAGCAGGTACTGCTTACAATAAAAATGGTTCAACAGGACAACCTATATGTATAATAGTACAATTTTTAATAAATTTATTTAATAAAAAATAAATATTATATATGAATAAATATAATTTTAAAAAAAAAGAAAAAAATATATATAATTATTGACAAAAAAATAATTTATCAATACCTGATATTAATAATATAAATAAAAAAAATTTTTCTATAATAATGCCTCCTCCAAATATAACAGGAAATTTACATATAGGTCATGCTTATCAACAAACAATTATGGATATAATAATAAGATATAATAAAATGAAAAATAAAAATATCTTATGGTTAATGGGTACTGATCATGCAGGTATTGCAACACAAATATTAGTAGAAAATTATCTAAAAAAAAAATATAATAAAAAATATTTATTAAATAAAAAAAAAATAATTAATGAATTATGAAAATGAAAAGAAAAATATGAAAATAAAATAAATAAACAAACTAAATTATTAGGAAGTTTAGTTGATTGAACAAGAACTAGATTTACTTTAGATAAAAATTTTTCATATTCAGTAAAAAAAGCATTTATTATATTATATAATAATAATTTAATATATAAAAAAAAAAAAATAATAAATTGAGATTATAAAGCAAAAACAGTAGTTTCTGATATAGAAATAAAAAAAAAAAGTAAATTAATAAATAAATATTATATTAAATTTAAAATATTAAATAATAAAAATTATTTAATTATTTCAATAAAAAAACCAGAATCTATATTAGCTATATCAGCAATAATTATAAATTATAAAATAAAAAATAAATTAAATATTAATAATAAATATATAATTAATCCTATTAACAAAAATTTAATTAAAATAATTTTTAATAAAAATATTAATAAATATAAAAAAATTATTCCTAGTTTTTATAATAAAGATTTAAATTATTCAAAAAAAAAAAAAATAAATATTATAAATATATTTAATTTAAATGGAACTATAAAAAAAATACCAGAAATATTAAATTATAAAAAAAAAATAAAGAAAATAAAAAAAATAAAAAAAAATCCTATATGAATAAAAAATTTAAATATAATTTCTATAAGAAAAAAAATAATAAATTTTTTAAAAAAAAAAAAATACATTATAAATAAAAAAAAAATTAATATTAATATAAAATATAGTATAAAAACAAATACTATTATTATTCCTATATTAATGAATCAATGATATATAAAAACATATAATTTATCTAAAGAAGTTATAAAAACAATAAAAAATAAAAAAATTTTATTTTATCCAAATAAATATAAAAATCTTTTTTTTCATTGAATAAAAAATATAAAAGATTGATGTATTTCTAGACAAATATATTGAGGACATCAAATACCTGTTTGATATGATAAATATAATAATCAATATGTAGGTTATAATAAAAAATATATAGAAAAAAAATATAATATTAATATAAATAATTTAAAACAAGATAAAAATGTTTTAGATACATGATTTTCATCATCTATATGAACATTTGCTTCTTTAGGTTGACCAAAAAAAAAAATAGAACTAAATTTATTTCATCCTTTTAATATAGTAGTAAGTGGTTATGATATCATTTTTTTTTGAATTGCTAAAATGATTATGATGACATTATATTTATTTAAAAAAAATAATATAAAACAAATACCATTTAAAAAAGTATTTATTACAGGATTAATAAGAGATGAAAATGGAAAAAAAATGTCAAAATCATTAGGAAATGTTATTGATATAAATGATTTAGTTGAAGGAATATCTTTAAAAAAACTTATAAAAAAAAGAACTTTTAATTTATTAAATAAAAATAAAAAAAATATAATTAAAGAAAATACTATAAAAATTTTTCCTAATGGCATAAAACCAAATAATGTAGATGTAATAAGATTTACATTAACATCAATAACTACTAATACATTAAAAATTAATTTTAATTTAAAAAAAAATATTTATGGATATAATTATTTTAATAAATTAAAAAATTCATGTATATATATAATAAAAATTATAAAAAAAAATACTAAAATAAAAAAAATTAATATAAATAAATTATTATTAATAGAATATTGAATATTAAATAAATTTAATAATTTATTATTAAATTATCATTATTTAATAAAAAATTTCAAATTTAATAAATTATGTAATTTTTTATTTAATTTTTTAAAAAAAAACTTTTGTGATTGATATATAGAATCAATTAAAATAAATAAAAAAATTAATAATAATTTTATTATATATATAATTAATAATATTTTAAAAATATCTCATCCAATAACTCCATTTATAACTGAATATTATTGACTAAAAATTAATAAAAATATATTAAATAAAAATAAATGTAATTCAATTTTATTACAAAAAATACCTAAATATATAAATAAATATAATAATAAAGAAATAATTAAAAATTTTAATATAATAAAAAAAATTATAATTTTTTTAAGAAAAATAAAAAGAAAATATAAAAATTTTAATATTAATAAATTAATAATAATAAATTTAAATTTATTAGAAAAAAAATGTTTTATAGAAAATATATATTTATTTAAAATTATAAATATATATAAAATATATTTTTTTAAAAAAAAAATATTTAATTTAATTATAAAAAAATATAAAAAATATACAATTCCTAAATTAATATATAAAAATATATATATATCATATATATTAAATTAAATTAAATTAAGCGAGTAACGGGATTTGAACCCGTATCTTTAGCTTGGAAGGCTAAAATAATTACCTTTATACAATACTCGCAACTGGTGAGAGAAGGATTTGAACCTTCGAAGTCTATGACAACAGATTTACAGTCTGTCCCCTTTAACCACTCGGGAATCTCACCTCATTAAAATATGCCGGCTACCGGAATTGAACTGGTGACCTACTGATTACAAGTCAGTTGCTCTACCTACTGAGCTAAACCGGCTTAATTAAAATGGAGTTAAGCAGATTTGAACTGCTAACCTTCTGCTTGCAAAGCAGATGCTCTACCAATTGAGCTATAACCCCCATTTATTATAATATAATAAAAGTTATTAAATTATCAATATATTTATATTATCATTAATATATTCTAAAAAACCTTTATATATAAAAATATTTTTTAATTTATTTTTATAAAATATTTCTATATAACTTTTTTTTAAATATATTATTATAGGAGTATGTTTATAATATATTTCTAAATTTCCAAATAAATTATTTTTTATTTTAATAAAAAATATATTTTTTTTAAAAAATATTTTTTTTTTAGAAATTATTAATAAATTAATTTTTTCTTTCATAAAAATTATTTTTCTTAAATATTTCTTCTATTTTACCTATCATATAAAAATAATTTTCAGATATATCATCATATTTACCATCTAAAATATCTTTAAAACCTTTAATATTATCAGAAATAGAAACATATTTTCCAGAAATATTAGTAAATATTTCACTTACATGAAAAGGTTGTGATAAAAATTTTTGCACTTTTCTAGCTCTAGATACTAAAATTTTATCATCTTCTGATAATTCATCCATACCTAATATTGAAATTATATCTTTTAATTCTTTATATCTTTGTAATATTTTTTTTACTGATATAGCAATATTATAATGTTCTTTCCCAATAATATTAGGATCTAATTGATTACTATTAGAATTTAATGGATCTATTGCTGGATATATACCAGAAGCAGCTATTTGTCTATCCAATACAATAATAGAATCAAGATGAGAAAAAGTAGTTATTGTAGATGGATCACTAAAATCATCAGCAGGTACATAAACTGCTTGTATAGAAGTAATTGAACCTTTTTTAGTTGAACATATACGTTCCTGTAATTTACCCATTTCTTCTGATAAATTTGGTTGATATCCTACAGATGAAGGAATTCTTCCTAATAAAGTAGATATTTCCATTCCTGCAAGAATATATCTATATATATTATCTATAAAAAATAAAACATCATATCCATCATCTCTAAATTTTTCTGCTATAGTTAAACCAGTTAATGCAACACGAAATCTATTTCCTGGAGGTTCATTCATTTGACCATAAACTAAGGAAACTTTATTTATTACTTTAGATTTACACATTTCTTTATAAAAATCATGACCTTCTCTTATTCTTTCTCCTACACCAGTAAAAACTGAATATCCTGAATGTTGTATAGCTATATTTCTAATTAATTCCATCATATTAACAGTTTTACCAACACCAGCTCCACCAAATAATCCTACTTTACCTCCCTTCAAAAAAGGACAAATTAAATCAATAACTTTTATACCAGTTTCTAATATTTTTTGAGAAGAAGATAAATCAATATATTTAGGAGATTTATTATATATAGATCTATATTCATCAGAATAAATTTTATTTTTACCATCTAATGGTTTACCTAAAACATTAATTATTCTTCCAAGTAATTTTTTACCTACAGGTATAAATATTTTTTTAAATGTATTTATTACTAACATTCCTCTAAAAAGTTCAAATGTAGAACCCATAGCAATAGTTCTAACAATTCCATTTTCTAATTGATGATGAACTTCTAAAGTTAAAAATTTTTTATTATCTTTTATAACATATAAAGCATTAAGTAATTTAGGTATATATCTATAATTAAATTCAACATCAACAATTGCACCTAAAATTCTAATTATATATCCTTTATTATATTCCATAATATTTACCATAAATATAAATATAATATATTATATTTATTATAAAACAGATATTAATTCAATAATTTCTTTAGTAATATTAAATTGACGTAATTTATTATAAATTAAATTTATTTTTTTTAATAAATTTTTTGAATTTAAAGAAGCATTTCTAACTATAAATACTCTTATTGAATATTCAGAAATCATATTATTTATTATACAATTATAAATTTTTGAATTAATATATTCAAATATTATTTTTTTTATTATATTTTTCTTATTATATTCATATATATAATTAATTTTATTTATTTTTTTATTATTTAAAATTATTGGTAATAATTGATTAATATATAAAACATTTTTATTTTTATAATTCATATAATTTCCAATTATAAATATAATTGAATTTTTTTTTTTTTTATAAAAATTTAATATTTTATTAAATATAAATTTATTTGAAACATTCATAATTTTAAATAAAAAAATATTTTCATATATATAAAAATTAATTTTATTATCTTTTAAAATTTTTAAAAAAAATTTATTTTTTTTTCCTAATAAATAAAAATAAATTTTTTTTTTATAAAATTTATTTTTATTTATATGATTAATTATATTTTTATATAAATTGAAATTTAAATTACCACATAATCCTTGATCTGTAGAAATTACTATATATAAAATATTTTTAATATTTTTATTTTTTATATTTAAAAAATAACTACTTTCATATAAATTTATATTATTTAATAAATTCATAAAAATTTTTATATATAAATCATTATATTTTCTTTTTTTTAATAAATTTCTATATTTAAATATAGATATAATTTCCATAGATTTAATAATTTTATAAATATAATTAATACTATTTTTTTTATTTTTTAAATTAATTTTATTTATCAATATTATTCTCCAAATCAAAATATATTTTTTTTTTAAAATTTAAAATTATATTTTTTAATTTATTAATAATAATATTATTTATATTACCTTTAGTATTTATTTCTTTTTCTAATATAGAAAAATTTTTTGAAACATAAATAAATAATTTTTTTTCAAAAATAGAAATATTTTTAATTTTAATATCATCTAAATAACCATATTTTAAAGAAAATAATATTAATATTTGTTTAAATAAAGATAATGGTTTATATTGTTCTTGTTTCAATATTTCAACAATTTTTCTTCCATAATTTAATTGATATTTTATATTTTTATCCATTTCAGAAGAAAATTGAGAAAATTTATCTAATTCATAATATTGAGATAAAGAATTTCTTAATAAACTTGATAATTCTTTCATAATTTTAGTTTGAGCTGAAGAACCAACACGAGATACAGATATTCCAGGATTAATAGCTGGTTTAATTCCAGAATTAAATAAATTAGATTCCAAAAAAATTTGTCCATCAGTAATAGAAATAATATTAGTAGGTATAAAAGAAGAAATATCACCTTCATATGTCTCTACTATAGGTAGAGCTGTTAATGAACCAGATAAATATTTATTTTTATATTTTTTATTATATTTTTTTATAAAATTAAAATTTACATAAGCAGATCTTTCTAATAATCTAGAATGTAAATAAAAAATATCTCCAGGATAAGCTTCTCTTCCAGGAGAATTTCTTAATAATAAAGAAATTTGTCTATAAGATATAGCATGTTTTGATAAATCATCATATATAATTAAAACATCTTCACCAAAATTACGAAAATATTCAGCTATAGAACATCCAGAATATGGAGCTATATATTGAAATATAGCATCTTCTGATGAAGAAGATACAACTATAGTTGTATATTTTAAAGCATTATAATAATTTAATTTATCTACTATATTTTTAACAGAAGATAATTTTTGACCTATAGATACATATATACATTTTATGTTTAAAAAACGCTGATTAATTATAATATCTATAACTAAACTAGTTTTTCCAGTTTTTCTATCTCCTATTATTAACTCTCTTTGACCTAAACCAATAGGTATCATACTATCAATAGCTTTATAACCAGTACATAAAGGTCTATTTATAAATCTTCTATCCATTATAGAAGGAGATTCATATTCTATAGAATAAAGATCATCATATTTAAAATTATCTTTACCATCTATAGGATTACCTAAAGAATTAACTACTCTTCCTAATATATTATATCCAACAGGAATACTTAATTTTTTTCCTGTACTAATAACTTTCATTCCTACACGTAAATTTATATAAGAAGTTAAAGGAATAGCATTTATAATATGTTGTTCTAAACTAAAAATTAAGGCATAACCTAAATTATTAGGAAATTCTATTAATTCATTTAAAAAAACTTTAGATAAACCAACAATTTTAATTATTCCATCAATTATAGAAATAATCGTTCCTTCATAATAAAAATCAATTTTATTATTTATTTTAAATATTCTATCTTTAATCAATTTATTAATTTCATTAATTTTAAATAACATTTTTAATTACTCTAAAATTTTTTATTAAAAATAAAATTAATTTTTTTTATATTTTTAATTAAACTTGAATCAATAATATAATCATTAATATATATTTTAAAACCAGCAATAAGATTTTTATTTAATTTAAAAAAAAATTTAATTTTTTTATAAATAAAACTATTTCTTATTATTTTTTTAATTAATTTAATATTTTTATAATTAATATTATAACTACTATATATAATAATATTTAAAATATTATATTTTTTTTTATATAACTTTATAAAATAAAAATAAATTAATTTTATATAATATAAAATATTATTTTTTAAAATAATCTTTAAAAAATTATTCATATAAATATCTAAATTTATATATTTTTTTATAATAAAATATATTATTTTAAAATATTCTTTTTTATTTATTAAATATAATTTAAATAAAAATTTATTTTTATTAAATAAAATTAATAAATTAAAAAATTTTTTTCATCTATTAAATTCATTATTTTTATTATCAAATTTTATAATATTAAAAATATTTAAAGCATATATATAAGACATATCTCTAATATTCATAATTTTAATTATATATTTATTTTAAACTTTTTTAATATTTTATTAATAAATTTATTATTTAATTCATTATTAAATGTATTTTTAGTTATTTTTATTAATATAATTTTTAATATATTAGATATATTTTTATAAAAATTGTTATACATATTTTTTTTTTTATTATATAAAACTAATTTAGCTTCAAATAATATTTTTTTATATTCATATATAGCTTTTTTTTCATATTTTTCTATTAATAATTTACTTTTATTTTTAGCTTGTAAAATTATATTAAATGCTTTTTTTTTATTAATATTTTTAATATATTTAAATTTATTTTTTAAATTTAAAATTTTATCTTTAATATATTTTATTTTTAAATTTTCTTTTAAAATATCATTTTTTCTTTTTTCAATAACATTATTTATATATGGTCATATATATTTCTTACATAAAAATACATAAATAATAAAAACTAAAATCTGTACTATAAAAGTTATATTAATTTCCATAAATTATAATTAAATATTATTATTTAACAACAGAAAAAATTATATATAAACTTAATCCAATTATAATCATTGGAATAGAATCTATTAAACCTATTACAATAAAAAATTGGTTACGTAATAAAGATACAGCACTTGGTTGTCTTGATATACTATTTAAAAATTTACCTCCTAAAATTCCTATACCTATAGATGCACCTATAGAAGATAATCCCATCATAATAGCAGCAGAAATATATAAAATACTATTTTGCATAATTTTCCTTTTATTATTAAAATTTATTTATTATGATATATATATTAATGTAAGTATCATAAATATAAAAGACTGTAAAAAAGAAATTAATATATGTAAATTCATTAATGGAATTATAAATAATCATTGTAATCATAATGGAATTAAAAAATATATTAATATAAAAATTATTTCTCCAGAATAAATATTACCAAATAATCTTAAAGATAAAGATAATATTTTAGAAAATATATTTATAATTTCTAATAAAATATTAAATAATATTAATCATTTATTATTAAATGGATATAAAAAAAAATCTTTGATAATAAAACTAAAACCAAATTTCATAAATTTATAAATAAATATTAAAATTAATACACTTAATGAAATAGATAATGTAACATTAATATCAGAAGATGGTATATAATTAAAATAATTTAAATTAAATATATTTTTAATTATATAAGGTAAAAAATCTATAGGAAATAATCCCATTAAATTCATAATTAAAGTTAAAGTAAAAACTGAAAAAGATAATGAAAAAACAAATTTATTTTTTTTACCATAAATATTAATAACATTATTATATACAAATAATATAATTATATCTAATAAAATTTGTATTTTATTAGGTATTTTTTTATATTTAATTTTATTAATTGAATATTTAAAAAAAAATAAAAAAAATATTATTAATAATAATGATATTAAAAATGAATCTAAATTTAAAATTCAAAAAGAATATTTATAATTATTTAAATTATTTAAAATACTAAAATTAAATATATCAAACTTTAAATGTGTTAAATGATGTTTAATATAATTAGGATATAATATATATTTTAAAAAAAAATTTTTTATCATAAATTTAAAGTTTTTATTTAATTAAAAAATTAATAATATAATAATATTAATAATTTAATTAATTTAAATATTTATATAAAATTATAATATAATTTTATATTGTTTTTATGTAAAATACAATTTATATATGAAATTTAATTAATATTTATTTTTGTATATTTTTTTTTATATAAATTAAAATTATTAAAATAGATACAGGAGTTACACCGGAAATATTATATGCATCATCTAAACATTTAGGTTTATATTTTTCAAGTTTATGTATAATTTCATTAGATAAACCATTTATTAATTTATAATTTATATTTTTAGGTATAAAAATATTTTTATAAAAATTTATTTTTTTAATTTCTAATTTTTGTTTTTTTATATATCCTCTATATTTTAATAATATTTCAACTTCTTTTAAAAATTTATTATCTAATTTATTTTTATTAAATATATAAAATAATTTTTTTATAGATATAATAGAATTAGAAACTAAAAATTTTACATTTATTTTTTTATTTTTTTTATTAATAAAATATTTATTTATTATTTTTTTTGGTAATTTTTTTATATATATAAATTTATTTTTTAAAAAATTATAATTTTTTTTTATTAATTTCATTTTATTTTTAAAAAAAAATCACTTTTTTTTATTAATTAATTTTAATTTATAAGCTAAAGAAGTTAATCTATAATCTGCATTATCTTCTCTTAAATGTAATCTATATTCTGATCTTGATGTAAATATTCTATAAGGTTCATTTACTCCTTTATTACATAAATCATCTATTAAAATACCTATATAAGAATTTAATCTATTAGGAATAAATTTAAAATTTTCTTTTTTAATTTTTAAAGAAGCATTTATACCAGCAATAATTCCTTGAGATGCTGCTTCTTCATAACCTGTAGTACCATTTATTTGACCAGCAAAAAATAAATTCTTTATTATTTTACTTTCTAAAGTTTTATATAAATATATAGGATCAAAATATAAATATTCTACTGCATATCCAGGATAAATAATTTTAGCTTTTTCAAGACCATATATAGATTTAATAATTTTTTTTTGAATAGATAATGGAAAACTAGTAGAAATACCATTAGGATATATTAAATTACATAATAAACTTTCTGGTTCTAAAAAAATACGATGTTTTTTTTTATTAGGAAAATTAATTACTTTATCTTCTATAGAAGGACAATATCTTGGACCTATACCTTTTATTAAACCTTTATACAAAGAACTTTTATTAATATTTTTTAATATAATTTCATGAGTTAAATTATTTGTATATGTTATATAACATTTTAATTGAGGTAATTTTTTATATTTTCTTAAAGATCCAAAAATAGAAAAATAAGAAATATTATCACTATATTGAACTTCTAATTTCTTAAATAAAATAGAATTCTTACATATTCTTGGAGGAGTTCCTGTTTTAAAATATCCATAATTAAAAGGATAATTTAATAAACAATTAGATAATAATTTAGATGAATGATCATATAATCTACCTCCATTTTTACATTTATCTCCTATAAATATTTTTGAATTTAAAAAAGTACCTGTAGTTAATATAACTATATTAGAGAAAAATTTTTTATTTAATGTATAAACACCATAAACAGTATTATTGTTTATAATTAAATCTATAACTTCATCTTGATATATATAAATATTTTTTTTTTTTTTTAAATAATTCAAAACATTTTTTTTATATATATATTTATCTACTTGTATTCTTGTAGATCTTACAGCGTCACCTTTACTAGTATTTAAAATCTTATATTGAATACCAGATAAATCTGATAATTTCCCCATTAAACCACCTAAAGCATCTATTTCTTTTACAAGTTGACTTTTTCCTATTCCTCCTATAGCTGGATTACAAGACATTTCACCTATATTATTAATATTATATGTAATAATTAATATTTTTTTTACAATTTTAGAAGATATATAAGCAGCTTCTATACCAGCATGTCCACCTCCAACTATTATAATATCAAAATACATAAGAATCCAATAATTTCTAAAATATAAATTAATATAATTATAATATAAATTTTATAATTTTAAAGATATTTTGAAAAAAAAAATATAATAATTTTATATATTAAATACTTGTTTTTTTTATAAATTAATTATATAATTCTTTTTAAGATTTTCAATTAAGTTTTTAAAATATAAATTAAGGTTGAAGTTATATTAATTCTATAAATATATATATATATAAATAAATAATATTTAATTATAAATATATATATATGTTGTATATATATATGTATTTAAATGTATATATATATATATATAATATATAATAATTTTATTTAATTATGTAAGATAAAGATATAAATAATTTAAAATAAATTTTATATAAATAAATAATATAAATTAATTTTAAATTTATTTATTATATAAATAAATTAATTATAATTTTAAATAAATATTTATGATAAAAAAATTTTTTTTTAATTGATTCTAATATATATTTATATAAATCATTTTATATAGTAAATTATAAGAAAAAATATATTAATTTCAAAAAATCATTTTATATTTTTTGAAATATGATTTATAGTAGATTTAAAATATATAAACCAAATTATATTATATTTGTATTTGATTATGATAGAAACAATTTTAGAAATAAAATATATCCATATTATAAATCTAATAGAAAAAAAATTCCAAGTAATTTAGTTAAATATATATTATTTATTAAAAGAAAATTAATTTTATGAAATATAAAAATATTATCTATTCCTAATGTAGAAGGTGATGATGTAATTGCAAGTTTTATTAATAAAATAAAAAAAACAAATAAAAATAAATATATTTTTTATATTTTATCATATGATAAAGATTTTTTACAACTTGTAAATAAAAATATATATTTAATAATATCTTCTAAAATTTATTTTTCTGTAAAAAAATTTTTTAATAAATATAAAATATATCCTAGTTTAATAAAAGATTTATTAGCTTTATGTGGAGATAAAAGTGATAATATTCCTGGTATTAAAGGAATAGGTATAAAAACAGCATTAATTTTATTAAATAAAATAGGTAATATAAAAAAAATATATAAAAATTTAAATAAAATAAAAAAATTAAAAATTAAAAATAAAAGTAAAATTATAAAAAATCTAAAAGAAAATTATAAAAATATTTTAATTTGATATAAATTAATTAAATTTAAAAAAAATATAAATTTAAAAATTAATTTAAATAAATTTTTAATAAATAATTTTTTATTTAATAAAATATTTTATAAGATAAATAAATTAATTAATTTTAATATTTAATATAATAATTATTATACTTATTAAAATTAAATATTTATATTAATTTTAATTAAAATTAATATTTTATTTATTTTAAAAATATAAAAATTTAATTTTAATAATTTTATTTAAAATAAAATTATTAATAAATATAATTTATTTAAATTTGTATAATTTTAATTTCATAATTTTAATAATTTATTTATATATTTATATAGATTTTTATTAATTGTTTAAATATAATATATTTTATAAATTATATATTTAAATTAAAATATTTATTATTTTTATATTTTATATTATTAATTATGTTTTTAATTTTAAATTTTTATTATTATTTATAAAAACATTTTATATAAAATTTATTATATAAATGTGTAATTAATTTTTAATTTTTATTTAAATATATATTAATTTTATAAAATATAAATAATTTATATTTTATAAAAATTAAATTAATATTTATATATTATAAAATATATTTTAATTATATAAAATTAATTTATTAATTTAATAAAATTTATTTATAATAATTTATTATAATATATACATATATATGTATGATATATATATATTAATAAATAAATATATATTTATATATAAGGAAAAAAATGTTAAAAAAAAAATTAAAAATTAATTTATTAAATGGATTTCATATAAGACCTGCTACAAAATTTGTAAAAGAAACTAAAAAATTTTTTTGTGATATAAAAATTAAATTTAATAATAAAATAGTAGATGCAAAAAGTTTATTTAAAATACAAACTTTGGGTATAAATAATGGAGATATAATAACTATTATTACTAAAGGTAAAGATGAAATTATAGCATTAAAACATTTATCTAATTTTATTAATTTATTAAAATAATAATAATATTAAATTTATTTTAGATTATTTATATTATTTTTAAGTTAAATTTAAATATTTTATTAATATAAAATAATTTATTATAATAATTTTATTTAATTTATAAAAGGTATATTTATGATTATTAAAAGTAATGTATTATCTAAAGGATATTGTTTTGGTAAAGCTTTTATTTTAAATGAAAAAAAAATTATTATTAATAATAATAAATTAGATATTAATAATATAAAAAAAGAAATTTCTTGTTTTATAGAAGCACATAAAAAAACTATAAAACAATTTAAAAAAATAAAATCATCTTTAATAGACAAAGATAAAAAATTATTATTTGATGGTTATATAATTTTATTAGAAGATGAATGTTTAATAAAAGATGTTATTAATTTAATAAAAAATAATTATTTTTATGCAGATGCAGCTGTTAATAAAGTAATTAAAAATCAAATAAATGATATAAAAAAAATAAATAATTTATATATAAAAGAACGTGCTAATGATATCTTAGATATAGGAAAAAAATTAATATATAATATTAAAAATATAAATTTAATAGATTTTAATTTTTTAGATAAAAAAAGTAATATAATTATTATAAGTAAAGATTTATCTCCCTCACAAATAATTCAATTTAATTTAAAAAAAATAGTTGGTTTTATTATAAAAAAAGGAAGTATAACTTCTCATACATCTATAATAGCAAAATCCTTAAATATAATAGGTGTTATACAATTTAAAAATTCAATTAATTTAATTAAAAATAATGATAATTTAATTATAGATGGTATATCAAATAATGTTTATATAAATCCTAATAAAAAAATATTAAATAAATTTAAATATAAATATAACTTTTTTTTAAGTGAAAAAAAAAAATTAGATAATTTAAAAAATACTTTATCTATTACAAGTGACGGTCATAGAATAAAATTATTTGCTAATATAGTTAATAATAAAGATGTGTTAAATATTTTTAAATATGGAGCTGAAGGAATAGGATTATATAGAACTGAATTTTTATTTATGGATAGAAATTCTTTTCCTTCAGAAGATGAACAATTTTCATATTATAAAGAAATTATAAACTTTATGAATAATAAAGTTGTTACTATACGTACCGTTGATTTGGGTGGAGATAAATTTTTACCATATATGAATTTTCCTAAAGATAATACACCATTTTTAGGATGAAGATCTATACGTATATATAGAGATAAAACTTATATATTAAGAATACAATTAAAAGCTATTTTTAGAGCTTCTATATATGGAAATAATGTACGTATTTTATTTCCAATGATTATTTCAATTGAAGAAGTAAAATTTATAAAAAATGAAATTAATAAAATTAAATCATATTTAGATAAAAATAATATTTTATATAATAAAAAAATTAAAATAGGTGCTATGATAGAAACACCAGCTTCAGCTTTAATTATTAATCATTTATGTAAAGAATTAGATTTTTTTAGTATTGGAACAAATGATTTAACTCAATATGTTTTAGCTGTTGATAGAACAAATACTTTAGTATCTTATTTATATGAACCTTTATCACCTTCAATAATTTATTTAATAAAATATGTAGTTGATGTTATTCATAAAAATAATAAAAAAGTTGGTATGTGTGGTGAATTAGCTTCTGATGATAAAAGTACTATATTATTATTAGGATTAGGATTAGATGAATTAAGTATGAGTTCTAATTTTATTCCTAAAATTAAAAATAATATTATAAAATATTCTTTTAATAAAGCTAAAAAAATTACATATAAAATTCTTAAAAAAAATAATATTAAAGATATTAAAAATATATTAAATAAAATTAAAATTTAAATAGTAAGTATTTTGCCCAGAGGCGGAATTGAACCGCCGACACAAGGATTTTCAGTCCTTTGCTCTACCTACTGAGCTATCTGGGCTTTATAATAAATTATTTTATATTAATTACTTTTTTCATTCATTTTAAATATTCTTTATTTATATTATTTATATTTAAAGTTATTATTTCTGATATTTTATATGGATGATTTTTTTTTATTATTTTAATAATTTTATTTTCTAAATTCTTAAAAGTTTTTATAAAAACTTTTATTTCTTTTTTTATTTTTAATTTATTTTTTCAAAAATAATAAGATTTTATTTTAGAATCTATATTAATACAAGAAGATAATTTTTTATTCAATATTTTATTAATTATCAAATTTAATTTTTTTTTATCATTTATATTAAATAAAATTAAAATTACTTTAAATTTATTATTCATTATAAATTTAAATTATATTTAAAGTTATTATTTATGTCAATTATATATTTAAATTTAATTTTTATTTACTTGAAAGTATTTTTTTATCCCCACTTATATATTTATTGAATTTATATATTTAATAATATATTATTTACTATTATTTTATTATTTATATATATATTATAATATATATATATATATATATATATTTAATTTATTATAGAGGTATTTTATGAAAATTCGTCCATTACATGATCGTATAATTGTAAAACGTAAAAATATTGAAGCTAAATCATCTGGAGGTATAGTTCTTACAGGTTCAGCTGCAGGTAAATCTACAAGAGGTAAGATTTTAGCTGTTGGTAAAGGACGTATTCTTGATGATGGTTCTGTAAAAAAACTTGATGTAAAAGTTGGAGATATAATTATTTTTAATGATGGATATGGTATTAAATCAGAAAAAATTGATAATCAAGAAGTACTAATAATGTCTGAAAGTGATGTATTAGCTATTGTTGAATAATATTTTAATTTTAAAATTTAAAGGAAATATTTATGGCAGCTAAAGACGTAAAATTTGGTAATGATGCAAGATCAAAGATTTTGCGTGGAGTGAATATTTTAGCAGATGCAGTTAGAGTTACTTTAGGGCCTAAAGGTCGTAATGTAGTTTTAGATAAATCTTTTGGTGCACCTGCTATAACTAAAGATGGTGTTACAGTAGCAAGAGAAATAGAATTAGATGATAAATTTGAAAATATGGGAGCTCAAATGGTTAAGGAAGTAGCTTCCAAAGCAAATGATGTAGCTGGTGATGGTACTACTACAGCAACTGTTTTAGCTCAATCTATAGTTAATGAGGGTTTAAAAGCTGTTGCAGCTGGTATGAATCCTATGGATCTTAAAAGAGGTATAGATAAAGCTGTTAATTCTGCTGTAATTGAATTAAAAAAAATATCTGTTCCTTGTTCTGATTCTAAATCTATAGCACAAGTAGGAACAATATCAGCTAATGCTGATGAAACAGTAGGTACTTTAATAGCTCAAGCTATGGAGAAAGTTGGTAAAGAAGGTGTTATAACTGTTGAAGAAGGAACTGGTTTACAAGATGAATTAGATGTAGTTGAAGGAATGCAATTTGATAGAGGTTATTTATCACCTTATTTTATAAATAAAACTGATTCAGGTATTGTTGAATTAGATAATCCTCATATTTTATTAGTAGAAAAAAAAATATCTAATATTCGTGAAATGTTACCTATATTAGAATCTGTAGCTAAATCAAACAAACCTTTATTAGTAATCGCAGAAGATGTTGAAGGTGAAGCTTTAGCTACTTTAGTAGTAAATAATATGAGAGGTATTGTTAAAGTAGCTGCTGTTAAATCTCCAGGTTTTGGTGATAGACGTAAATCTATGTTACAAGATATTGCTATTTTAACTAATGGCAATGTTGTTTCTGAAGAAATTGGAATGGAATTAGAAAAAGTTAATATGAATGATTTAGGTAATGCTAAAAAAGTAATTATTAATAAAGATACTACTACTATTATAGATGGATCTGGTTGTCAAAAAGAAATATCTAATCGTATTAGTCAAATACGTCAACAAATAGATGAAGCTACTTCTGATTATGATAAAGAAAAATTACAAGAAAGAGTAGCAAAATTAGCTGGTGGTGTTGCTGTATTAAAAGTTGGAGCAGCAACAGAAGTTGAAATGAAAGAAAAAAAAGCAAGAGTAGAAGATGCTTTACATGCTACTAGAGCAGCTGTAGAAGAAGGTGTGGTTGCTGGAGGTGGTGTAGCTTTAGTTAGAGTAGCAGCAAGATTAAATAATTTAACTGCTCAAAATGAAGATCAAAATGTTGGTATAAGAGTAGCTTTAAAAGCTATGGAATCACCTTTACGTCAAATAGTTTCTAATACTGGTGATGAACCTTCTGTAGTTGCTAATAATGTAAAAGCTGGTAATGGTAATTATGGATATAATGCTGCTACAGAAAAATATGGTGATATGATAAATATGGGTATTTTAGATCCTACTAAAGTTACTCGTTCTGCTTTACAATATGCAGCTTCAGTTGCTGGTTTAATGGTTACTACAGAATGTATGATTACTGATTTACCTAAAAATGAAAAATCTGAAATAAATAATCCAAATCCTAACATTAATGGTGGTGGTGGTATGGGAGGAATGGGGGGTATGATGTAATAAATTTATTTAATATTTATTTATTTCATTATTTAATGTTATTAAAATATTAAAGTCCATTAAGGACTTTAATATTTAAATTTAAATTAAAAATTTAATATTATAGTAATATATGATTAATTATAAAAAAATTATTAATAATTATAAAAAAGATATAAATAATTGTGGTTCTAGTGAAATTCAAGTTATATTATTAAGTTTACGTATAAATAAATTACAGAAACATTTATCTTATTTTAAAAAAGATTTTCATAGTAAAATTGGTTTATTAAAATTAATTTTTAAACGTCGTAAAATATTGAAATATATTAAATTAAATGATTTAAATAAATATAATAATATTATAAAAGATTTAAATTTACGTTATTAATTATTTATATTAATTTAAATTTAATTTTAAATACAAGGAAAATTATTTTGTTGGAATATAATGTTTTAGAATTTAAATATGGTAGAAATATAATTAAATTAGAGAATGGTTTTATAGCTCGTCAATCTACTTCTTCAGTTTTAGCTAGTATGGATGATACAGTTGTAATAGCAACAATTGTATGTAATGATGAACCTAATTTTGATCAAAAATTTTTACCTCTTACAGTTAATTATCAAGAAAAATTTTATTCTATTGGTAAAATACCTGGTAGTTTTTTTAGAAGAGAAGGTAGATCTAGTGATATAGAAATTATTATATCTAGATTAATTGATAGATCTGTTCGTCCTTTATTTAAGAAAAATTTTTTAAATGATATACAAATTATTGTTAATGTTATTTCTGTAAATCCACAAATTAATACTGATATAATTTCTATTATTGCAGTTTCTGCTGCTTTAAATATTTCTGGTATACCTGGTATTAAAACTTTAGGTGTTGCTCGTATAGGATATATAAATAATAATTATATATTAAATCCTAGTTTATCTGAAATTAATTTAAGTTTATTAAATTTAATAGTTGTTGGAACAAAAGATTATATATTTATGATTGATTCTTCTTCTAATAATTTACATGAAAGATTTATTATAGATGGTATTAATTTTGCTTATGATAATTTTAAATCTATAATAGATAATATTAATATTTTTACTGAAAAAAATAAAAATATTTATTTTTCTAATTTTTCTAATATAAATTTTAATTATTTATATGAAGATTTTTCTGATGATATAAATAATTATATATATAATTATTGTATTAAGGATATTAAAGAAATTTATTTTAATAATTTAAATAAAAAAAATAGAAATAATAATTTAAAATTAATTGAAAATAATTTAATTATAGAATTAAATAAAAAAAATATATTTAAAAATTATTTAATTAAAAATAAAATATTTAAATTAGAAAAAGAAATAATTATAAAAAAATTATTAGATTTTAATTTAAGAATAGATGGAAGATATGAAAATGATATAAGAGATATAGATATTAAAGTAGGATTTTTACCAAAAAGAGTTCATGGTTCATCTCTTTTTACTAGAGGTGAAACTCAAGCTTTAGTAACTGTTACTTTAGGTACTTCAAGAGATGCTCAAATTTTTAATGATGTATTTTTAGGAGAGCGTTTAGATAATTTTATTTTTCATTATAATTTTCCACCATATTCTGTAGGTGAAATTGGTAATATTGGTATTCCTAAACGTAGAGAAATTGGTCATGGATATTTAGCAAAAAAAGGTATTTTACCGATATTACCTTGTATTAAAAAATTTCCTTATACTTTAAGAATAGTATCAGATATTTTGGAATCTAATGGTTCTTCTTCTATGGCTTCTGTTTGTGGTGCTTCTTTAGCTTTAATGGATGCAGGAGTACCTATTAAAAATCATGTGTCTGGAATAGCTATGGGTTTAATTAAAACAAATAATAAAAATATTATACTTTCAGATATAATTGGTGATGAAGATAGATTAGGTGATATGGATTTTAAAATTATTGGTACTTATAAAGGTATTAATGCTTTACAAATGGATATGAAAATTAATAATATAACATATGAAGATGTTATTTTTTCTTTAAAGAAATCTAATTATGCAAGATTTTTTATTTTAGATAAAATGAATAGTTTTATTAATAAACCTAATAAATATTTATCTTTTTATGCTCCTAAAATATATAAATTTAAAATTAATATTAATAAAATTAAAAATATTATTGGTAAAGGGGGTTCTGTAATTAAATCTCTTACTGAAAAAAATAATTGTTTAATAGAAGTTAATAATGATGGTTTTATTAGTATTATTTCTAATAATCAAAAAAATATTAATAATGTAGTAAATGATATAAAAGAAATTATTAATAATATAAGATTAGGTTCTGTATATTTAGGTAAAATTATTAAAATAGTAAGTTTTGGTTTATTTGTATCTTTTTTAAAAAATAAAGAAGGATTAGTTCATATTTCAAAAATATATTTAAAAAATAGAAATAAAAATATTTTTGATTATTTTAAAGTAGGTCAACATATATATGTTAAAGTTTTAAATATAGATAATAATAAAAGAATTAAATTAAGTATTAAAAAAAAATATAAATAAAATTAAATTATTTATTTAAATATTATGAAAAATTTTTATTTTAATAAATTTAAATTAAAAAATGAATTATTAAAAGTAATTAAGGAAATTGGTTATATTAAACCTACTAAAATACAAAAAATTTGTATACCTTTATTTTTAGAAGGACATGATATTTTAGGTATTGCTAAGACTGGAAGTGGAAAAACAGCATCATTTGTATTACCTTTGTTAAATAAAATTTTATTAAATAATAATAATTTACAAGTTTTAGTTTTAGCACCTGTTAGAGAATTAGTTATACAAATAACTAATTCTTTTATTTTATTTTCTAAATATATTAAAAATATTAAAATATTATCATTATATGGTGGTCAAAAATATAATATTCAATTTTTAGGTTTAAAAAAAAAACCTAATATTATTATTGCTACTCCAGGTAGATTATTAGATCATTTAAAACGTAAAACTTTAAATTTATTAAAAATTAAATTTTTAGTATTAGATGAAGCTGATGAAATGTTTAAAATGGGATTTATTAATGATGTTAAAAAAATTATTTTAAATATTAAATTTAAACATCAGACAGTTTTATTTTCTGCTACAATGTCTGAAAAAATAAAAAAAATTATTTATAGATTTATGAAATTTCCTAAAGAAATAAATTTATCTTTAGATAATTATAAAAATATTTTACCTGAAAATATTTATCAATATTATTGTTTAATTTATTCTTATAAATTTAAATTAAATATTTTAATGAAATTTTTAGAAATAGAAAAATTTAATGCTTTAATTATTTTTGTACGTACTAAAATTTTTACTGTAAAATTATCTAATTTTATTGAAAAATATGGTTATATTTGTTCTCCTTTAAATGGAGATATGAATCAAAATTTAAGAGAAAAAATTATTAATGATTTTCGTAATGGAAAAATATCTATTTTAATAGCTACTGATATAGCTTCTAGAGGTTTAGATATAAAATTAGTTGATTTAATAATTAATTATGATTTACCTATAGATTATAATTCATATATACATAGAATAGGTAGAACTGGAAGATTTGATAAAATAGGAAAAGCTATTTTATTTATAGAAAAAAAAGAATTAAAATTTTTATATAATTTAAAGAAAAATATAAAATTTAAAATAAAAAAAATTTCTATACCTAATAATAATATTTTATTAAAAAATCGTATAGATAAAGTTATTAATTTAATTTATAAAAAATTTAATAAAAAAATAAATAAAGATTTTTATAAAAATATTTTAAATATTATTAAGAAAAAATTAAATATTAATAAATATAATTTAAATTTAATTTTATTAGATATTATTTATAATAATATGTTATTTAAAATAAAATATTAATTTAAATTAAATTAGGTGATAATGGAATTGAACCATTGACCTTCTCCTTGTAAAAGAGAAGCTCTACCACTGAGCTAATCACCTAATAATATGGAGCTGGCGGGATTCGAACCCGCGTCCAAAATAACGTATTTTTTTGATACTACATGTTTATTTTATTTTTAGTTCATTGATTAATATAAATAAAAAAAAATAATAATCAATTAGTCTAATAAAATTTCTATTATAGATATAGACTTCTATAATTATATCTCTTTTATATTAACATTTTTTATATAAATAAAGAGATAAAATAAATATAAAAAATGGCTTAACAGTTTTTAAGCTGCTAATGCGTAACTATTATTTTTTGCGATTAATTTACGGTTTTTTACGCGGCCTACCGTTTCCTCGACATGCTCATTAAAATTTGTATATTTTGTCAAATCCAAACAGCCCCTAAATTAATAAAATTAATTATATAATATAAATTAATATTTAATATAAATCAATATTTTTATTAATATTTTTTTTTTTTTTTCATTCTTTATTTAATATAAAATTTTTTTTATTATATTTTTTTTTTCCTTTAGATAATCCTATAATTATTTTATATCATGGTTTTTTTAATATTAATGATATAACTATTATAGTAAATCCTTTAATTTTATTTTTTTTATAAAGATAATTTATTTCTTTTTTTTTTAATAAAATTTTTATTTTTCTATTTTTTTTTTTAAATATATTAATATTATTAATTAATGGTTTTATTTTAAAACCTATTATATAAATATTATTATTTTTTTCTATTTTAACATAACTATTTTCTATATTTATATTTTTTTTTTTAATAGATTTAACTTCTCATCCTTTTAATAAAATTCCAGCTGTAAATTTTTTTTTTATTATATAATTATAATAAACTTTTTTATTTTTTATAATATATTTTTTCATTAATATATTTATATTTTATTAATTAAAATAATTTTTAGTAAATTTATTATTTAATTTTTATTTATTTATATTTTATCAGATTTAAAATTATATTTAAATTTTATTTTTAAAATAATTTATTATTTAAATTTATTGTATGATAATTATTATAGTTTTAATTTATTATTATTAAGGAGAAAATTAATGAATATAAAGAATAATGTTAATTTAAAAAAAAATATAAATAATTTAAATGATAAAAATAATATTAATAATTTTAAAGATAAATTTAAAAAAATAAATTTAAAATTAAAAAAAAAAAAAAAATATATTAATAAATTAAAAAAAAAAATATTTAATTTAGAAAAAAATATAAATAATATAAAATTACGTTCAAAAGCTGATTTAGAAAATATTAGAAAACGTAATGAAAAAAATATTGAAAATATATATAAATATTCTTTAGAAAAATTTGCTATAAATATTTTACCTATTATAGATGATTTAAAAAATGCTTTAAAAAATAAAAAAAATAAAAATTTAAATTTAAAAGTTATATATGAGGGTATTAATTTAACATTAAAAAATCTTTTATTAGTTATAAAAAAATTTAATATTTCAGTAATAAATAAAGTGAATATAAAATTTGATCCTGATTATCATCAAGCTATGATTATTGAAAAATCAAAAGATAAAAATAAAGATAATATTATTATATCTATTCTTCAAGATGGATATATTATGAATGATAGATTATTAAGACCTGCTATGGTAAAAATATTTAAATATGAAAATTAATATATTATTTTATTTAATAAACTTGAATTAATTTATTTTTCTTGTTAAAATTCCATATTGTTGGCCCTTTAGCTCAGTGGTAGAGCAGGCGACTCATAATCGCTTGGTCATTGGTTCGAATCCGATAGGGGCCATTTATTTTTTTATATAATATTTATTATATATATCAAAATTATTTTTAAATTCATAAATTAAAGGTATACCTGTTGGTATGTTTAAATTAATTATTTTTTTATCTGATATTTTATCTAAATATTTTATTAAAGCTCTTAATGAATTACCATGTGCAACAATAATTATTGTAGATTTTTTTTTTAATTTATTTTTTATATTATTTTTTCAATAAGGTATTACTCTATTAAAAGTATCTAATAAACTTTCTCCTATTGGTATTTCATTATGTTTTAATTTTTTATATTTTATTTCATTACCTGGATATCTTTTATCATTATTTTTTATTTTAGGAGGGGATATTTTATAACTTCTTCTTCATTCAAGTACTTTTTTTTTTCCATATATTTTGCTTATTTCATTTTTATTATAACCTTGTAATTTACCATAATGTCTTTCATTTAATTTTCAACTTTTAGTTATATTTATTCATGATAAATCTAATGCATATAATATTTTTCATAAAGTATGTATAGCTCTTTTTAAAAAGGATGTATATGCATAATCAAAAATGAAATTGTTTTTTTTTAATAATATACCTGCATTTTTTGCTTCTTTTATTCCTTTTTTTGATAATTTTATATCAGTTCATCCAGTAAATATATTTTTTTTATTTCATAAACTTTCACCATGTCTTATTAAGACTATTTTTTTCATTTTTATCCTTTTAATTATATTTAATTATTTTATTTTATATATTTATTAATATTTTTAATTTTTTTAAATAAATTATTTGTTTTATATATAAAATTATCATATATAAAATATATTTTTTTTATATATTTAAAATATTTTATTTTTATTATAATATTTTTAATATATTTTTCTAATTTTTGTAATTTATTTTTTTTATTATTTATAATATTTATATTTTTAATATTTAAGAAATTTATATATATTTTTATATATGAATAATTTTTAGATATATATAAATAATTAATACATATTATATTTTTTTTACCTATTATATAATTATATTTTATTATTATTTGTGTAATTTTTTTTTTTATTTTTTTATTTATTTTTTTATTTTTAATTGATTTATACATATTAATATTTATTTAATTATTTATAGATTCTATTATATCTCCAATTTTTATTTTTGAAAAATTTTTTATAATAATACCACATTCTGTATTTTTTTTAGCTATATTTATTTGTTTTTTAAATCTTTTTAAAGATTTTATTTTACTATTACAAATAATTTTATTATTTCTTATTATTTTTATACTATTATTATTTTTAATATAACCATTTATAATTTTACATCCAGCTATATATTTTGATTTAGATAATTTAAATATATTTTTTATTATTGCTTTACCTGTTATTTTTATATTTAATTTATTAATATTATTTTTTTCTATTATTTTTTTTAATTTATTAAATATTTTATGTATTATTTCAAAAAAATATATTTTGTTTTTATATATATATATATATTTTTTTATTGAGTTTTCAATTTTTACATTATAAGCTATTATTACAGATTTACTTATATTTGCTAATGTTATATCTGTTTTATTAATATCTCCAATATTTGAAGATATTATTTTTATATTATTAAAATTTTTTTTAATTATTTTATCTATAGTATTAATAGATCCATAAGAATTTGTTTTTATTATTATATTTAATTTATTTTTTTTATTATTAAAAAAATTTATATTATAATTATTATTATTATTTTTTATTATTTTATTTTTATTTTTATTTTTATACTCAATTATTTTTTTAACTATTTTAATGTTATTTATAATAGTAAATTTATTTCCTGAAGGGGATATATATTTTAATCCTAAAATTTTTACTGGCATTGATGGTAAAGCATAATTTATTTTTTTATTTATATCATTAAATATTGCTTTTATTTTTCCATATTTATTATTACATAATATAATATCATTTGTTTTTAATATTCCTTTCTTTATTATTAAATATGTTAATATTCCTCTTTTTTTATCTTTTTTAGATTCTAATATTATTCCTGATGTTATAGTATTTAAATTTACTTTAAGTTTTAGTTTTTTTTTTTTTAATGATATATTTTTTATTAATTTATCTATACCAATTTTTAATTTTGTAGATATTTTTATAAAAATATTATTTTTATTTAATTTATTGTTAATAATATTATATTTATATATTTTTTTTTTAATTTTTTCTATATTATTAATATATTCTTTTTTATCTATTTTATTTAAAACTATTATTATTGGTATATTATATTTTTTTGAATAATTTATTATTTCTTTAGTTTCTTTCATTATTCCATCATCTATTGCAATTATTAATATAATAATATCTGTAATATTAATTCCAATTATTCTCATATCTGAAAATATAGAATGTCCTGGAGTATCTATTATTGTTAATTTTTCATATTTATTATTAATATAATATGCATTTATATTTTGAGTTATATTTCCTTTTTCTTTATCTACTAATTTAGTATTTTTTATACAATCAATTAATGATGTTTTTCCATGATTTACATGTCCCATTATTGTTATAATTGGTGCTCTTATATATTGTTTTTTTTTTTTTAATAAAAATAATTTTTTTAATATATTTTTATATTTTAATATAAAGTTTTTGTTTTTTTTAATATTTTTATTTATTTTATTTTTTTTAATATTTTTATTTATTTTATTTTTTTTTAATATTTTTATTTATTTTATTTTTTTTAATATTTTTATTTATTTTATTTTTAAAAAATCTAATATTTTTTTTTTTTTTAAATATATTTTTTTTTATTTTTTTTTTATAGTATTTTTTATTTAATATTTTATTTTTTTTTTTAAATTTATTTATATTATTTTTTATATTATAATTTTTTTTTTTTATTAACATATATTTATTAATAATTATTTAAGTTATTTTTATATTTTTTATACTTATTACATTTATTTCTCATCCAATTAATTTAGATATTAATTTTATATTTTGTCCATTTTTTCCTATAATTTGAGCTAAATTTTTTGTTTCTATACTTATATTTATAATTTTTTTTTTATAATTTATTGATATATTATATATTATTATTGGTAGTAAAGTATTAATTATGAATTTTTTAATATTTTTATTTCATAAAATTATATCTATTTTTTCTCCAGATAATTCATTAGATATTGCTTTTATTCTAGAACCTTTTATACCAATACATGCACCTATAGCATCTATACGTTTATCTTTACTTATTACAGCTATTTTTGATCTTAAACCTGGTTTACGTGATATAGATTTTATTTTTATGATTTTTTTTTTTATTTCTGGTATCTCTATTTTTAATAATTCTTTTATCATTATTATTTGTGATCTAGTAATTAATATTTCATATTCATTATTATATTTTTTTATATTATATATAACTCCTTTGATTTTTTTTCCTATTTTTAATTTTTCATTTAAAAGCATATCTTTTTTTAATAATTTTATTTCTATATCATTTCCTATATCTATTATTGAATAATTTTTATATAATTTTTTTATAAATCCTGTAATAATTTGTCCTTTTCTTTGTTTTATTTTTTTTAAAATGATTTTTTTTTTTTCTTCTTTTATTTTTTTTATTATAATTTTTTTTGCTTTTTGTGTAGTTATTCTATCAAAATTTATTTTTTTTATTTTATTTTTTATAAAATCTCCAATTTTTATTTTTTTATTTTTATTAATGGCTTCATTAATATTTATTTCTATATTAGGTTTTTTAACTTTTTTTACTACAATTCATCTTCTATATATATAAAATTTTCCATTTTTTCTATTTATATTTATTTTTATATCTATTTTTTTTTTATATTTTTTATTTATTACTATAGTTAATGCATTTTCTAATACTTTAAATATTATTTCTTTTGGTAAGGATTTTTTATTTGATACAGCTTCTGTCATTATTAAAATATCTTTATTCATTTTAATATGCCTCAATTAAAATATATAAGGTATTTATTTATTAAAGATATATTTATAAATATTATTTATTAATGATTATTTAAATGTATTTATTATATATTAGAGATATTAAATATAGAAATTTATTTAATATTATAGTTGAAGAATATATTTTGCCGAGAGCGGGATTCGAACCCGCAATTTAAATAAAACTACTATCTTAAAGTAGCGTGTTTACCTTTTCACCATCTCGGTTTAATATAAATTTATTTATTTTTAAATATTTTAATATATTTTTGATTATATAATTTATTAATTTTATTATTATGTATTAAATTTAATATTAATGCTACTGAATAAAATAATATAGCAAATATTATAATAATTGAATTTAATGTATTTTTAAAAAATTTTGATGTAATAATTGTATTATCTGTATTTATAGATGCACCTATAATATTATTTTTACTAGGTGTAGATATTATTATAGTTATTAAAATTATACAAATAAATAAAAATATTATTGAAAATATTTTATACATTTTAATCTCTTTTATTTTTAATATTATTTTTAATTAAATTATTTATTTTTGATTTATATATAATTTTTTTTATTTGATTTTTATTTAATGTTTCATATTTTATTAATTTATTTTTCATTTTATGTAATATATTTATATTTTTTATAATTATATTTTTTGCACGTAAATAATTTTTATTTATTATTTTTTTTATTTCTTTATCTATTTTTTCAGATATATAATTTGAAAAATTTTTATTTTTTATTATTTTATTAGTATAAATTATTTCTTCATCATCTATATATGATATAGGTCCTATTTCTTTAGAAAATCCTCATTTTGTTACCATATTTTTAGCTATTATTGTTGCTATTTTAATATCATTACTAGCACCTGTAGATATATTTTTTTTTCCATAAATAATTTCTTCAGCTATTCTTCCTCCATATAAAGTAGATATTTTACTTTCTAATTTATTTAAACTAATATTAAAATTATCATTTTCTGGTAAAAAAAATGTTGTTCCTAATGATTTTCCTCTAGGTATTATAGTAACTTTATGTACTGGATCATGATTTGGTATTAGTTCACCTACTATTGTATGTCCTGATTCATGGTATGCAGCAAGTTCTTTTTGATCATTTGTCATAACTAGTGATTTTCTTTCTGTTCCCATTATTATTTTATCTTTTGCTTTTTCAAATTCTTTCATAGAAACATTTTTTTTATTATATTTTGCTGCGAATAATGCAGCTTCATTTATTAAATTTGCTATATCAGCTCCAGAAAAACCTGGTATACTTTTTGAAATAATATCTATATTTACATCTTTATTTAATGGTATATTTCTTGTATGTATTTTAATTATTTCTTTTCTTCCATTTATATCTGGTAAATCTACTATAATTCTTCTATCAAATCTCCCTGATCTCATTAATGCTGGATCTAATACGTCTGGTCTATTAGTAGCTGCAATTATTATTATTTCTTCATTACTATTAAAACCATCCATTTCAACTAAAATTTGATTTAATGTTTGTTCTCTTTCGTCATGTCCTCCACTAAAATTTATACCTCTACGTCTTCCTACAGCATCAATTTCATCTATAAATATTATACATGGACAATTTTTTTTAGCTTGATAAAACATATCTCTTACTCTAGATGCTCCTATTCCTACAAACATTTCCACAAAATCTGATCCTGATATATTATAAAATGGTACTTTAGCTTCTCCAGCTATAGCTTTTGCTAATAATGTTTTTCCTGTACCAGGTGATCCAATCATTAATATACCTTTTGGTATTTTTCCACCTAATTTTTTAAATTTATTTGGAGTTTTTAAATACTCTACTATTTCTTTAACTTCTTCTTTTGCTTCATTACATCCAGCAATATCTTTAAAAGTTGTTTTTATATTATTTTTAATTAATGTTTTAGCTCTACTTTTTCCAAAAAATAAAGCTCCTTTACTATTATTATAAATTTGTTTTATAAAAAATAATCATACTAAAATTGATATTATTAATGGTAATCATGATATTATAATAGAAATTATTAAATTTGGTTCTGAAATTGGTGTACTATTAATTTTAATATTTTTATTTATTAATTTATTTAATAAAGTTAAATCATTTATTGGTATATAAGTTGTATATTTATTATTATTTTTTTTGATTACATTTATTTCTTTACCATTTATTTTTACTTCTTTAATATTATTGTTTTTTATATCTGATAAAAAACTAGAATAATCTATTTTAAGGTTATATTTTTTTTGCCTTATACTTTGAAAAGTAGACATTACTATTATTGTTACAGTTAATCAAAAAAGTAAATTTTTTATCATATAATTTAATTAATAAAATTTAAATAGTTTATTTTTTATAATATAACGCAATTATATATATTTCTTTTGAAAAAGAATATGAAGACTGAGGTTTATATATTTTAATAAATTTAAATATTTTTTTAATTTTTTTTATAATATAAGAAAAATTTTTACCTAAAAATATTTTGATTATTAAATTACCATTTTTTTTTAATTTTTTATTAAATAATAAAATTATATTTTTTATTATTTTTTTAAATTTAGGATAATCTATTTCTTTGATACCTGATATATTTGGTGATATATCTGATAAAATTGTATTTATTTTATAATTCTTAGTTATTTTAATTATTTTTTTTATTGTTTTAATATTACTAATATCACCTTTTATAAATTTAACTTTTTTTATATATTTCATAGGTTTTATATCACAACTAAATATTTTACCTATTTTATTTATTTTTTTAGATAAAAATTTTGATCAACCTCCTGGAGATGATCCTAAATCTATAATATTATCATTTTTTTTTATTATATTAGTTTTTTTTTGTATTTCATATATTTTAAATCAGGATCTGGATCTTAGATTATTTTTTTTTGCTAGTTTTGTATATATATTATTAGATTTTAAATATATTATTTTTTTTTTTTTCATTTTATAATATTTATTATATAGTAATAATTATTATATTAGTTATTTTAAAATTATTAATAATATTATTTAATATTTATTATTTTATATTTAACTTTACCTTTTGGTGTATTTATTATAATAATATCATTTTTTTTTTTTCCTATTAATGCTTTTATTAATGGTGAATTAATTGATATTAATTTTTTTTTTATGTTTGATTCATCATCGCCTACTATATAATATGTAAAAATTTTTTTTATATTTATATTTAATATTTTTATTTTTGATCCAAATACAATTTTATTTTTTTTATCTATTTTAGATACATCAATAATTTTTGCATACATTAATTTATATTCTATTTCTTTAATTTTTTTTTCACATATTATTTGTTCTTCTTTTGCTGCATGATATTCAGCATTTTCTTTTAAATCTCCAAATTTTCTTGCATTTGATATTAATGATATAATATGAGGTCTTTTATTTTTTTTTAAAAATTCTAATTTTTTTCTTAAATTTTTTTCTCCTTTAATTGTCATTAATATATAGTTCATTATATCTCCTTTTAATATAATTATCATAATATATATATATATATAGAAATATATATATATATATATATAATATTTATTTATTTATAAAATTATTTTTCAATTATATTAATAAATTTTCGTTTATTTATTCCCTTTTTTGTAAATTTTATTTTTCCATCTTTTAATGCATATAATGTATGATCTTTTCCACATCCTACATTAAATCCTGCATGAAATTTAGTTCCTCTTTGTTTTAAAATTATATATCCTTTATTAATATATTCTCCTCCAAAATGTTTTATTCCTAATCTTTTGGAATTAGAATCTCTTCCATTTTTAGTAGAACCACCAGCTTTTTTATGAGCCATTTTTTTTACCTATATAATTTATTTTTATTTTTGTTAATTTTTGTTTATATCCTTTATTTCTTTTATAATTTTTTCTTCTTTTAAATTTTAATATTTTAATTTTTTTATTTTTAAAATGTGATATTATTTTTGTTTTTATTATAAACAAATTTATATCTTTTTTTTTATACAATATTTTTTTTTTATAAAAAATCATTATTATATTTTTTTTTTTAAATATTATTTCTTTTCCTATAGGTTTATTTATATTTTCTATAATAATATTATTATTTTTTTTTACTTTATATTGTTTTTTTCCTATTGAAATTATTGCATACATTTTATTATTATATTAATTTATTTTGATTATTATGTTAATAATTTTATTTTATAAATTTAAAATTATTTATAAAAATTAATAATATCAAATTTAAATATTAATTTAAAGTTAATATAAATAAATATTATTTAAATAAATTATTTAATTATATTAGTATATAATTATTATTATTTATTTAAATATTTTTATATTTTAATATAATATAAATTTTAAAATTTGATTAGGTAAATTAATAATGTTTAATAAAATTCGTGGTATTTTTTCTAATGATTTATCTATTGATTTAGGTACAGCAAATACTTTAATTTATGTTAAAAATAAAGGTATTGTATTAAATGAACCTTCTGTTGTTGCTATTAGACAAGATAAACTTGGTATTTCTAAAACTGTTGCTGCTGTTGGTTATCAAGCTAAATTAATGTTAGGTCGTACTCCTGGTAATATTTTAGCTATAAGACCTATGAAAGATGGTGTTATAGCTGATTTTTTTATAACAGAAAAAATGTTACAATATTTTATTAATCAAGTACATACAAATAGTTTTATTAGACCTAGTCCTAGAGTTTTAGTTTGTGTCCCTGTTGGTGCAACTCAAGTAGAAAGAAGAGCTATTAAAGAATCTGCTTTTGGAGCTGGAGCTAGAGAAGTATATTTAATAGATGAACCTATGGCTGCAGCTATAGGTGCTAATTTACCTGTATCTGAAGCTACCGGTTCTATGATTGTTGATATAGGAGGAGGTACTACTGAAGTAGCTGTTATATCTTTAAATGGAGTTGTATATTCTTCTTCAGTAAGAATTGGTGGAGATAGATTTGATGAATCAATAATAAATTATATAAGAAGAAATTATGGATCATTAATTGGTGAAGCTACAGCTGAAAGAATTAAACATGAAATAGGTTCAGCTTATCCAAATTCTAATGTTAAAGAAATAGAAGTAAGAGGTAGAAATATGGCTGAAGGTATTCCTAGAAGTTTTATTTTAAATTCTAATGAAATTTTAGAAGCTTTACAAGAACCTTTAAGTGGAATAATAAGTGCTATAATGGTTGCATTAGAACAATGTCCTCCAGAATTAGCTTCTGATATTTCTGAAAGAGGTATGGTTCTTACTGGAGGTGGAGCTTTATTAAAATATTTAGATCGTTTATTAATAGAAGAAACTAGTATTCCTGTTATTATAGCTGATGATCCTTTAACATGTGTAGCTAGAGGAGGTGGTAAAGCTTTAGAAATGATAGATATTAATAATGGAGAATTATTTAGTAATGAATAAAATATTATTATATTATATTTATTTATATATTTAATATTAAATTTTATTAATTAAAATTAAATTATATAATAAATTTTATTTTTATTAAGTTTATTTATTTTATAATTTATTTATTAAATAAATTTATCTAAATATTTTATTTAAATATTTTTATTTAGAATTATATTAATATTATATTTATATTTATTTTATATTAAATATAAATATAAATTAATTAATTTTAATTATATTTATTTATAATTTATATATTAAATATTAAAATTTATTAAATAATTTTAGTAAATATATAAATAATTTAATTTTTAACTTTAAATTTTATTTAATATTATTAATTTAATATTTATTTATAATTTTATTAAAATTTTAATTTATATATATAATATATATTATAGTATAGTTATTATTTTAATTTTATGTTTTATTTATTTAATTAATATTTAATAATTTTTATTTAATTAATAATTTTAATTTTATATGAATAAAGATATAATTTATGAAAATATTTTATATAATAACAATATTTCTGAGAATGATTTATTAAATATGGTTTCTTATTTACCTTATAATAATAAAAGTTATAGTGATATTTTTTTTCAAGATTCTATTTCTGAATGTTTATTTTTAGAAAATAAAGTTATTAAAAATGTTTCTTTAAATAGTATAAATGGTGTTGGAATAAGAATTGTTTCTGGTGAAAAAACTATTTTTTCATATTCTAATGAAATTAATTATAAATCTATATTAGATTGTATTAAAAAAGTAAATAATGTTTATTCTAGTAATTTTTTTAAGAAAAAAAAAAAATTATTTTTTTCTCCTTGTATTAATTCTTTTTATAAATTTAATAATTTATCTTTAAATTTATTATCATATAATAATAAATATGATTTATTATTTTATCTAGATAATTTTATAAGAAAAATAGATTGTAGGGTTAATTATGTTTCTTTAAAATTGTTTTGTAATTATGAAATTATTCTTATATTATCTAATGATAATGTTTTTATTGGTGATATAAAACCTTTAACATGTTTATCAATAAAAGTTCAAGTTGAAAAAGATAATTTAAGAGAAATAGGTTTAAGTGGAGGAGGTGGTCGTTATTCTTATGATAAATTAATTTGTAAAAAATATGATAATATTTCGGTAGTAAAATATTGAGCTAAAGAAGCTGTAAGAATAGGTATTAATAATTTATATGCAATTATACCTCCGGCAGGTAAAATGCCTATTGTTTTAGGTTCTGGTTCTCCTGGTGTGTTATTTCATGAAGCAATTGGTCATGGTTTAGAGGGAGATTGTATAAATAAAGGTTCTTCTATATATAGTAATTTATTAAATAAAAAAATTGCTTCTAGTTTATGTAATATAATTGATGATGGTACTATTTATGAAAGTAGAGGTTCTATTAATATAGATGATGAAGGAACTTTAACAAATAAAAATTTTTTAATTAAAAATGGTATTTTAGTATCTTTTATGTTAGATAAATTAAATGCACGTTTAATGAATATGAAATCTACTGGTAATGCAAGAAGAGAATCTTATGCTCATTTACCTATACCTAGAATGACTAATACATATTTATTACCTGGTAAAGATAATTTTATTGATATTATAGATAGTATAGATTATGGATTATATATTGTTCATTTATCTGGAGGTCAAGTAGATACTATTTCTGGTAAATTTGTATTTACAGTTTTAGAAGGATATTTAATTAAAAATAAAAAAATTTCTTTACCTATAAAAGGAATTACATTAATAGGTTATGGAATTGATATTTTAAATAAAATAAGTATGGTAGCTAATGATTTTAAATTAGATTTTGGTAATGGAGTTTGTTGTAAAGATGGTCAAAATATTCCTGTTGGAATAGGTCAACCATCTTTAAAAATTGATTCTATGATTGTTGGTGGTATAAATTAATAATATTTTATAGAAATTATAATTATGAATAATAATAATAACTTAAATTGATATTTATTTAATTGTAAAAATAAAATTTTAGGTAGATTAATAACTAGAATTATACCATTACTTATGGGTAAAAATAAAAGTAATTATTTACCGTATAAAGATACTGGTAATTTTGTTATATTAATAAATGTTAAAAAAATATTAGTTACTGGTAATAAAATGAATAATAAAATTTATTATCGTCATAGTGGTTATATAGGTAATTTAAAAAGTATTTCTTTTAAAGAAATGTTAAAAAAATCTCCTGAATATATAATTAAAAAAGCTGTTAAAGGTATGTTACCAAAAAATTATTTAGGTTATTGTTATTTAAAGAGATTAAAAATATATTCTTTTTCTAATCATTTACATATTTCTCAGAAACCTGTTTTAATTAATTTATAAGGAAATTATATGTATAGTACTGGACGTCGTAAAACTTCTTCAGCTAGAATTTTTTTAAAAAATGGTTCTGGAAAAATATTTATTAATAAAATTATTTATTATAAATATTTTAATTGTAAAATAAAACAAAAAATTATTTTACAACCATTTAAAGTTATTAATAATGATTTATTTTTAAATAATCATGATTTATATATAACTGTAAAAGGTGGTGGAATTTGTAGTCAAGTTATTGCTATTAGACATGGTATAAGTAGAATAATATTAAAATATGATAATAGTTTTCGTAGAAAATTAAAAAATTATAATTTATTAACACGTGATTCTAGAAAAGTTGAAAGAAAAAAATATGGATTACGTAAATCTCGTTGTAGACATCAATATTCTAAACGTTAATTTATTTATAATATTATAATATTATTAATAATTATATTTAAATTAATAATAATAATTTATATTATATATTTTAATATTAATAAAATATTTATTATTTATTTATTTAATAATAATATATATTAAATTTATAAAATTATATTTATTAATTTATATTAATATTTATATTTATTAATATAAAATAATATAATAAATATTTATTTTATTATTTATATATATAGTATAATAATTTATTTTAAGGTTTTTATAATTTATACATTAATTTATTATAATTAAATAATTGATTATGTTTTTATTTTAATTATTAATAATATTTTTATATTTTAAATTATTTATAATTTAATATTATATTTATTAATAATAGGATTATTTATGCGTGATTATGAAATTGTTATAATGATTTTTTATAATAAAGATATATATATTAATGATATAATAAGTTATTATTCTAAAATTATAAATTCTAATGGTAAAATTTATAAATTAGAAAAATTAGGTTTAAAATATTTATCTTATAAAATAAAAAATAATAATAGAGCTTATTATATTGTTATTAATATTAAAGTTAATGTTAATACAATTAATTTAATAAAAAATGATTTAGAATTAAATAATAATGTATTAAGATTTTTAATTATTAGAAAAAAATTTATTAAATAATTTATAAAATTAGGTTTATAAAATTATGTTTAAATTTAATAAAAGTAAAAAATATTGTTATTTTACTAAAAATAAAATAAAAGAAATTGATTATAAAAATATAGATTTATTAAAAAAATATATTACTGAATGTAATAAAATTATACCTTCTAGAATTACTGGTATTTCTTCTAAATATCAAAGAAAGTTATCTGTTGCAATAAAACGTGCTAGATATTTAGCTTTATTACCTTATACTGATTTACATAAATAAATTTATTACAGGTTATAATAAAATATGGTAAAGGTTATTATTTTAAAAAAAAATAAATTAGGTAAAATTGGTGATATTATTAATGTTAAATCTGGTTATGCAAGAAATTATCTTATACCTTATAATAAAGTATTAATTGCTAATAAAAAAAATATTTTAAAATTTAATAAAAAACATAAAGATATTAATTTTTTAGAAAATAAAAAAATAATTTATTTTACTAAAATTTTTAATAAAATAAATTTATTATCTCCATTAAGGTTATATTATAAATCTGGTAAAAATGGTAAATTATTTAATTCTTTAAAATCTATTGATATATATAAAATTTTATTAAAAAGAATAAAATTAAAATTTCCTAAAAAATCTATTATTTTACCTAATGGTTCGTTAAAATATTTAGGTGAATATTTAATAAATATAATTTTATATAAACAAAATAAAATAAATTTTATTATAAATATATTATCTGTTTAAATATATTAATATATATTAATATAAAATTATTATATTATACTTGTTTTATTTTTTTTTTTTTGTTAAACTATATTTTAATAAGTTTTACGTGTTTTTGTTCTTTTAAAGATATAATATATATGCACTTGTAAAATAATCTTAATAAGAGAATTATTTGATTCTTAAATGTTTTTATTTGAGAATTTTTGTTGTTTTGTTTTGAAGAGTTTGATCATGGCTCAGATTGAACGCTAGCGGCAAGCATAACACATGCAAGTCGAACGGCAGCATAAATAGTTTACTATTTGATGGCGAGTGGCGTACGGGTGAGTAATATTTGGGAATCTACCTTTAGAATAGGGATAACTATTAGAAATGATAGCTAATACCTTATAATGTTATTTTTTATGTAACTAAAGGTGAGGGATCTGTTAAAAGACCTCATGTCTTTAGATGAGCCCAAATAGGATTAGCTAGTAGGTATGGTAAAAGCTTACCTAGGCTATGATCCTTAGCTGATCTGAGAGGATGATCAGCCACACTGGAACTGAGATACGGTCCAGACTCCTACGGGAGGCAGCAGTGGGGAATATTGCACAATGGGGGAAACCCTGATGCAGCTATGCCGCGTGTATGAAGAAGGCCTTAGGGTTGTAAAATACTTTCAGTAGGGAAGAAGATAAATATATTAATAATATATTTGTTTGACGTTACTTACAAAAGAAGCATCGGCTAACTCCGTGCCAGCAGCCGCGGTAATACGGGGGATGCTAGCGTTAATCGGAATTATTGGGCGTAAAGAGCATGTAGGTGGTTTATTGTGTCAGATGTGAAATCCCTAAGCTTAACTTAGGAACTGCATTTGAAACTGATATACTAGAGTATCGTAGAGGAAGGTGGAATTCCAGGTGTAGCGGTGAAATGCGTAGATATCTGGAGGAACATCAGTGGCGAAGGCGACCTTCTGGACGAATACTGACACTAAAGTGCGAAAGCATGGGGAGCAAACAGGATTAGATACCCTGGTAGTCCATGCCGTAAACGATGTCAACTTGAAGGTTGTAATTTTATATTATGATTTTCGTAGCTAACGTGTTAAGTTGACCGCCTGGGGAGTACGACCGCAAGGTTAAAACTCAAATGAATTGACGGGGGCCCGCACAAGCGGTGGAGCATGTGGTTTAATTCGATGCAACGCGAAGAACCTTACCTGGTCTTGACATCCAGCGAATTTTACAGAAATGTAGAAGTGCTTTCGAGAACGCTGAGACAGGTGCTGCATGGCTGTCGTCAGCTCGTGTTGTGAAATGTAGGGTTAAGTCCTGTAACGAGCGCAACCCCTATTCTTTGTTGCCATCAGGTAATGCTGGGGACTCAAAGAAAACTGCCAATGATAAATTGGAGGAAGGTGGGGATGACGTCAAGTCATCATGGCCCTTACGACCAGGGCTACACACGTGCTACAATGGCGTATACAAAGGGTAGCAAGCTTGTAAGAGTAAGCAAATCTCAAAAAGTACGTCTTAATTCGGATTGAAATCTGCAACTCGATTTCATGAAGTTGGAATCGCTAGTAATCGTGGATCAGAACGTCACGGTGAATACGTTCTCGGGCCTTGTACACACCGCCCGTCACACCATGGAAGTGTATTGCAAAAGAAATAAATAATCCTAACCTTTTAGGAAGGAATTTATCACTTTGTGATTCATGACTGGGGTGAAGTCGTAACAAGGTAACCGTAGGGGAACCTGCGGTTGGATCACCTCCTTATTAAATTTTGATTATATACAAGTGTCATATATATATATATATTATATATAAATAAATAAATACATATTAGTCTTCTTCGTCTAAGGGTTAGGACATCGCTCTTTCACGGCGATAATATGGGTTCGAATCCCTTAGAGGACATTATTCTTTAAAAATCGTTTTATAAGACATTTTTAGGTTATGAAGTTAAGTAATTAAGCGTATATGGTGGATGCCTTGGCAATTAGAGGCGATGAAGGACGTGTTAATCTGCGAAAAGCGTCGATAAGCTGATAAAAAGCATTTTAGTCGATGATTTCCTAATGGGGTAACCTAATACAGGTAATACTGTATTATCATTAATTAAATAAATAGATTAATGAAGCTAACCAGGAGAACTGAAACATCTAAGTATCCTGAGGAAAAGAAATCAATTGAGATTCCCTTAGTAGTGGCGAGCGAAAAGGGAAAAGCCCGGAATATTTATTTAATATTTTTATTAATGGAATAATTTGGAAAAATTAATAATATAAGGTGATAGTCCTGTACATGAAAATAATGATATTATTATTCTTTTAAGTAAAACGAGACACGAGTAATCTTGTTTGAATATAGGGGGACCATCCTCTAAGGCTAAATACTACTAATTGACCGATAGTGAACTAGTACCGTGAGGGAAAGGTGAAAAGAACCCCTGTTAGGGGAGTGAAATAGAACCTGAAACCGTATACGTACAATCAGTAGGAGCATTTATTTTTTGATGTGACTGCGTACCTTTTGTATAATGGGTCAGCGAGTTATATTTTGTAGCAAGGTTAACTTTTTTATAAGGGAGCCGTAGGGAAACCGAGTCTAATAATGGGCGTTAGTTGCAAGATATAGACCCGAAACCCGGTGATCTAACTATGAGCAGGTTGAAGATTGGGTAATACTAATTGAAGGACCGAACCGACTGATGTTGAAAAATCAGCGGATGACTTGTAGTTAGGGGTGAAAGGCCAATCAAACCGGGAGATAGCTGGTTCTCCTCGAAAACTATTTAGGTAGTGCCTTATGAATTTATCTTCTGGGGTAGAGCACTGTTTCAGTTAGGGGATTTTCCGATCTACCAATCTGATGCAAACTCCGAATACGGAAGAATATTATCATAGGAGACACACATTGGGTGCTAAGATCCAATGTGGAAAGGGAAACAGCCCAGATCGCTAGCTAAGGTCCCAAAATTATAATTAAGTGGTAAACGATGTGAGAAGGCTAAAACAGCCAGGATGTTGGCTTAGAAGCAGCCATCATTTAAAGAAAGCGTAATAGCTCACTGGTCTAGTCGTCTTGCGCGGAAGATTTAACGGGGCTAAATTATATACCGAAGCTGCGACAATAATAGTAACTTTATTATTGGGTAGAGGAGCGTTCTGTAAACTGTTGAAGATATATTGTGAGATATATTGGAAGTATCAGAAGTGCGAATGCTGACATAAGTAACGATAAAATAGGTGAAAAACCTATTCGCCGAAAAACTAAGGTTTCCTACCCAACGTTAATCGGGGTAGGGTAAGTCGATACCTAAGGTGAGGCTGAAAAGCGTAATTGATGGATAACAGGTTAATATTCCTGTACTTGTATTATTTGCGATGTGGTAACGAAGAAGGTTAGGTTAGCTAGGTTAGGATATCTTAGTTTAAATTTGTAGATTAATATTTAGGTAAATCCGAATATTATTATATCGAGAAATTATGACGAGACTTGTAAAAGTTGAAGTAACTAATACCATGCTTCCTAGAAAAACCTCTAAGCTATAAATAATATTAAATCGTACTATAAACCGACACAGGTGGTTAAGTAGAGTATACTAAGGCGCTTGAGAGAACTCGGGTAAAGGAACTAGGCAAAATAGTACCGTAACTTCGGGAGAAGGTACACTGATATTAGTAAAAAAATTTACTTTTTGAGCTAAAATCAGTCTAAGATAACGGCTGGCTGCAACTGTTTATTAAAAACACAGCACTGTGCAAACACGAAAGTGGAAGTATACGGTGTGATGCCTGCCCGGTGCCGGAAGGTTAATTGAGAAAGTTAGAAATAAAATTCAAAGCTTTTAATTGAAGCCCCGGTGAACGGCGGCCGTAACTATAACGGTCCTAAGGTAGCGAAATTCCTTGTCGGGTAAGTTCCGACCTGCACGAATGGCATAATGATGGCCAGACTGTCTCTACCCGAGACTCAGTGAAATTGAAATTGCTGTGAAGATGCAGTGTACCTGCGGCAAGACGGAAAGACCCCGTGAACCTTTACTATATCTTGATATTGAATATTGAATATTAATGTGTAGAATAGGTGGGAGACTTTGAAGCAAAAACGCTAGTTTTTGTGGAGTCAATCTTGAAATACCACCCTTTTGTATTTAGTATTCTAACCATTTCCCGTTATCCGGGATTGGGACAATGTCTGGTGGGTAGTTTGACTGGGGCGGTCTCCTCCTAAAGAGTAACGGAGGAGTGCAAAGGTCAGCTAATTACGGTCGGAAATCGTAATTTTAGTGCAAAGGCATAAGCTGGCTTAACTGTGAGCGTGACGGCGCGAACAGATGCGAAAGCAGGTCTTAGTGATCCGGTGGTTTCTGTATGGAAAGGCCATCGCTCAACGGATAAAAGGTACTCCGGGGATAACAGGCTGATATCGCCCAAGAGTTCATATCGACGGCGGTGTTTGGCACCTCGATGTCGGCTCATCACATCCTGGGGCTGTAGTCGGTCCCAAGGGTATGGCTGTTCGCCATTTAAAGTGGTACGCGAGCTGGGTTTAGAACGTCGTGAGACAGTTCGGTCCCTATCTGCCGTAGGCGTTGGAAACTTGAAAGGAGCTGCTCCTAGTACGAGAGGACCGGAGTGGGTGTACCTCTGGTGTTCAGGTTGTTATGCCAATAGCATTGCCTGGTAGCTAAGTACAAATGAGATAAGTGCTGAAAGCATATAAGCGCGAAACTTACCTTAAGATTAGGTTTCCCTGAAAATTTTATATTTTCCTAAAGGGTCGTTATAGACTATAACGTTGATAGGTTAGGTGTGTAAGCATAGTAATATGTTAAGCTAACTAATACTAATAACCCGTGAGGCTTAACTTCATAACCTAAAAATGTTTTATATTTTCTGGCGGTAATAGCATGATAGTACCACCTGAATCCATTCCGAACTCAGAAGTGAAATGTCATAGCGCTGATGGTAGTGTAAGAATTTTCTTATGCGAGAGTAAGACGCTGCCAGAAATTATATTTATGGTACGGTAGTTCAGTTGGTTAGAATATCAGCCTGTCACGCTGGAGGTCACGGGTTCGAGTCCCGTTCGTACCGAAATTAAATAATTTATGTATAAATATGATAGTAATAATTTAATTTGAATAGATTTAGAAATGACAGGATTAAATCCTGATAAAGATAAAATAATTGAAATTTCTACTATAGTTACTAATAGTAATTTAAATATTTTAGATATAGGACCAAGTATAGTTATACATCAAAATAATAAATATTTAGATAAAATGAATAATTGAAATTTAAATGTACATAATTTTAATGGGTTAATTGATAAAGTTAAAAAAAGTACTTTTAATGAATTATATGCTGAATTTAATACTTTATTATTTTTAAAAAAATGGGTTCCTAAGTATTGTTCTCCTATGTGTGGAAATACTATTTTTCAAGATAGAAGATTTTTGTTTAAATATATGCCAAAATTAGAATCTTATTTTCATTATAGAAATATAGATGTTAGTACTTTAAAAGAATTAATTAGAAGATGATTTCCTAATAAAAAAAATAATTTAAACAAAAAAAATTGTCATAATTCTTTATTTGATATAAAAAATTCTATATATGAATTAAAATATTATCGTAATAAATATTTAATTTGCGGAAATAGCTCAGTTGGTAGAGTATAACCTTGCCAAGGTTAAGGTCACGAGTTCGAGACTCGTTTTCCGCTTTTAAAAATATGTTAATCATAGTATTTATTATTAAAATTTTTATTAAATTATATATTTATATTTAAAAATTTTAATAATAATAATATATTATAATTATTTATTATAAAATTATGTTATTATAAAATAATTAATTTTGTTATTTGTTAATTTTTATATAAATTTAATTTTATAAATAAATAATTAATATTTATATAAATTTATTATATAAATTTTATTAATAAAATATTTAATAAACTATTAATTTTATTAAATTATTTTTATATTTAATTATAAAATTATAAAAGTATTTAATATTTATTATTTTTATTTTATAACAATATATTAATTTTAAATTTTTAGTATGTATATTATTTTATATATTTTTGTTTTTTTTATTAATATTTTATTAGGTGATGTTGTTTCAAAAAAAAATGTTTTAAAAATAAAAAAAATATATTTTAATAAAATTAATTTTAATAATATTAATAATATTAATAAGAATAAAAAAAAATATATTTATATTAAAAAAAATAAATATAAAATAAATAAAAAATTAAATAAGTGTAAATTAAATATTACAATAGATGCTGGTCATGGTGGTTTTGATCCTGGAGCATTAGGTTATTATGGTTCTAAAGAAAAAGATATTAATTTAATTATAGCTAAAAAATTATTAAATTTAATTAATATAAATAGTAAATTTAATGTTTATTTAACTAGAAATGATGATAAATATTTATCATTAAAAAAAAGATTAAATATTATTAAAAATAATAAGACAAATTTATTTTTATCTATTCATACAGATTCTTTTAAATATAAATATGTTTATGGTCCTTCAATATGAATTTTTAGAAAATTTAATAATAAATTATTAAATATAAATTATAATAAGAATAATAAAGATCATAAAAATAGTTTTACATTAGCTAATGAAATAATTAATATTTTTAAAAAATTTATTGGTTTAAATAAATATAAATGTATTCCTCAATATTCTAATTTAGCTATTTTATCTTTAATAAATATTCCATCAGTTTTAATTGAAATAGGATATATTAGTAATCCTAAGGAAGAAAAAAAATTAATAAATAATATATATCAAAATAAATTAGTAAAATATATTTATTTGGGTTTAAATAATTTTATAAATAAAATATGTTAATTATATTTATTAAAATATTAATAATTTAATATTTAATTAATAATATATTTATATAAATTAATTGTATATAAATTAATTTTATAAAATATTAATATTATATTTTTATTAATTTATTTAAATTTAATAAAATTAAAATATATAAATTATATTTATTAAATTTATATATTTATTTTAATATAAATAATTAAATATAAATATATTTATTAATTTAATAATTATATTACATATTAATAAATAATTTATGAATATAAATAATTATAAAAATAATATTTTTTGTATTTTAGGACCTACAGGTATTGGAAAAACTTTAATTGCTATGGAATTATGTAAATTATTACCTATTAATATAATTAGTGTAGATTCTGGTTTAATATATAAAGAATTAAATATAGGAACTGCTAAACCAACTTTTAATGAATTAAAGTTATTTCCTCATAGTTTAATTAATATTTTAGATCCAAGAGATTCTTATTCAGTTAATAAATTTTTTATTGACGTAAAAAATGAAATTTATAATATTTTAAATGTAAATAAAAAAATTCCTTTGTTAGTTGGTGGTACTATGATGTATTATAATGTATTATTTAATGGTTTATATAAATTACCAGGTTCTAATAAATATATAAGAAAATATATAAATATGCTTTTTAATAAATATAATAATAAATATGTATATAATCTATTATATAAAATAGATAAAGAATCTGCTATTAATATTCATTATAATGATAAATATAGAATAATTAGAAATTTAGAAATATTTTTTTTAACTAATAAAAATTTATCTTTTCATAAAAAAATATCTAAATTATATTTAAATTTTAATATAAATAAAATTATTATTTTACCAAGTAATAAAGAAATATTAATTAAAAATATAAAAAAAAGATTTTATAAAATGTTAGATTTAGGTTTTGAAAATGAAGTATTAAAATTATATAATCGTGGTGATTTAAATATAAATATGCCTTCAATAAAATGTATAGGATATAAACAAATGTGATTGTATATTGAAAAAAAAATATCTTATTCTGATATGATAAATTTAAGTATTAAAAATACTATATTTTTAATTAAAAAACAAATTACTTGATTAAAAAAATGACCTGATTCTTATATTATAATTTTAGATAATTATAAAAAATGTATTAATAAAATATTTAATTTTATAAATAAATTAATTAATGGTTAATTATGTATTTATTAAAAAATAAAAATTTAGTTATATATATATATATAAATAAATTTAATATTATAGAAGAAAATGAATTTAAAAAATTAGTTTTATCGTCTGGAATATTAATAAATAAATTTATAAGAATTAATATTAAAATACCTAATAGAAAATATTTTTTTGGTATTGGAAAATTAAATGAAATATATAATATTATAAAAAAAGAAAAGTTTTCTCAATTATTAATTAATATTGTATTTAAAAGTACACAAGAATATAATTTAAAAAAAATTTTTAAATGTTCTATTTTAAATAGAACAAATATAATATTAAATATTTTTAAAAAAAGAGCAATTACTAATTATGGTAAATTACAAGTTAAATTAGCTTATTTAAATTATTTAAGTACTCGTTTAATAAGAAAATGAAGTCATTTAGAGCGTCAAAGAGGTGGTATAAAAAATATTTCTGGTCCTGGTGAAAAACAAATAGAAATAGATAGAAGAATTATAAAAAAAAAAATTAAAAAAATAAAAGTAAATTTAAAAAAAATAAATTATCAAAAAAATAATAGTAGAGAACTTAGAAAAAAATATAATATTCCAATAATTTCTTTAGTTGGTTATACTAATTCTGGTAAATCTACATTATTTAATTTATTAACAAAATCTAAATTAGAATCTAAAAATAATTATTTTTCAACTTTAGATACATATATAAGAAGGATTAAAAATTTTAATTTTTATTGTGATATTTTATTATCTGATACTATTGGTTTTATAAGAAATTTACCTAAAAGTATTAGTAATGCTTTTAAAAGTACATTATATGAAATTAATAAATCACAACTTATATTACATATAGTAGATATATCAAATATATATTTTAATAATTATATTAATATAGTTAATAATATATTGAATAATATTATATATAATAAAAATATTCCAGTTATATTAGTAATGAATAAAATAGATAAAATAAAAGGTTTTAATAATAAGAATAAAATAAATTATAATAATTTTTATGAAAAAATATGAATTTCAGCTAAAAAAAAAATAGGAATTAATTTAATATATAAAATAATTAATAGTTATTTATTATTAAATAAAAATAAATATAATATTTGTATTCCAATTAATTTTGTATATTTAATAAAAAAATTTTTATATTATAAAAAATGTATTATAAATGAATGAAGTTATAATGGATATGATTATTATATTGATATTTTATTAACAAAAAATGAATTTGTATATTTATTAAAAAAATATTCTTTTATAAATAAATATAAAAAATATAATTAAAATTATGTATAAAATATTTTATGGTATTAATACAATTAAAAATTTATTAAATTATAAGCATATTTATATAAAAAAAATATTTTTATGTAAGAATAAAAAAAATAAAAAAATATTAGAATTAAAAAATTTAATTATATTAAAAAAAGTATTTTTTGAAATTATAGAAAATTTTTTGTTTAAAAAAAAATTTTATAAATTAAATGTTGTACATCAGGGAATTATTGCTTATGTTAGTAATAATATATTTAAAAAAAATTTAAGTGATTTATATTATATAATAAAAAATAATAAAAAAAAAAAAATTTTTTTAATTTTAGATAATATAAATAGTCCTTATAATTTAGGTTCATGTATTAGAACAGCTGTTGCTTTTGGAATTACTGGTATTATAATAAGTAAAAATTATTCAGCTTCTATTTTAAATAGTATAGTTCATAAAGTTTCTATGGGAGCTATATATAAAATATTTATTTTGGAAGTAAATAATTTAAATAATATAGTATCTTTTTTTAAAAAAAATAATATTATTATATTAGGAACATGTTTAAAAAGTAAAAATTTTTTACATAATTATAGTTTTAATAAATTAAAATCTTTTGCTTTAATTTTAGGTTCAGAAAAAAGTGGAATAAAGAAATCTTTAAAAAAAAAATGTGATATATTATTTAATATTTCTATAAAAAATATAAATTCTTTGAATGTATCAGTTGCTTATGGAATAATAATGTTTGATTTTTTTTATAAAAAATTATTAAATTAATTATAATTAATTTAATATTTTATTATTGTTATATTAATTTAATATTTTTCCTTCTATAAAAAAATTAGGTTTAGAATTAATTAAATCTAATACTGATATAATTTTATTATTATTTAATTGTAATTTATTAATTATTATAGGAAATGTTTTTGTTGATATTTTTAATTCATTATTTTTGTAAATTAATATTGTACCAGGTTTATTTTTATAAAAATATTTTTTATCTATTTTTAAAGATCAAATAAATATAATATAATTTTTATAATAAAAAAAAGTTTTTGGTCATTTTATAAAAGCTTTAAATTTTTTTTCTATAATATTTGCATTATTTTTTTTTCATATAATTAATCCTTCTTTTTTTAATATTTTTTTAGCATAGGTTGTATATTTTTTATTTTGATTAATTAATTTAATTTTATTAAAAAATATTTTTTTTATTATTTTTGGTAATTTATTTGAACTTTTTTTTTTTATTTTTTTATATATTGAATTATAATTATCTTTATTTTTTATTTTAATTTTTTTTTGATATATTATTTTACCTGAATCTACTAATTTATTTATTTTAATAAAAGTAAATCCAGTAATTTTATCTCCATATAATATACTTCTTTGTATTGGAGCAGGACCTTTTCATTTAGGTAATAACGAAGAATGTATATTTAAAAAACCAAATTTAGATATATTAAATATATTTTTTGGAATTATTAATCCATAAGATGCTATTATAGCAATATCTATATTTAAATTTAGTAATTCTTTTTTTATTTTATTTAATTTTTTTATAGTATTTATATATGAAATATTAATTTTATATTTTTTTGCTATTTTATAAATAGAATTTTTTGATTTAATATCTTTTTTTTTTGTTATTATTTTTAATATTTTAAATTCAGAATATTTAATTATTTTTTTTAAATGATATAAAGCAAATTCATTTGTTCCTATAAATAAAATATTTATATTATTTTTTTTAATTTTCATTACTTATTGTAATCTATTATTAATTTTCCATTTATATGATCTATTTCATGTTGTATACATATTGATAGTAAATTTTTACATTTAAATATAATTTTTTTTCCTAAAATATTATTAGCTTTTATATTAATATATTTATATCTTTTTATAATTATATTTTTATTAGGAATAGATAAACAACTTTCTTTACTTTTAATATATCCTTTTTTATTTATAATTTTAGGATTTATAAAAATTAATTTACTATTTTTTTCTTTTAATATATCTATTATTATTATAGATTTATTTATATTTACTTGAATAGCAGATAATCCTATTCCATTATTTTTATACATTGTATCAAACATATTTAATATATTCTTTTTTAGTATATTATCATATTTTTTTACTATTTTACTTTTTTCTCTCAATATTTTATTAGGATAAAACAATATTTTTAATATAGACATATTATTATTAATAATAAATACCCAAGGCGGGATTCGAACCCGCATGATTTTATTTAATCGAGGGATTTTAAGTCCCTTGTGTCTACCTATTCCACCACTAGGGCTTTTATTTAAAAAAAAATAAGCGTGTTCCGGAATTGAACCGGAATATATGGATTTGCAATCCACTGCATTACCTTTCTGCCAACACGCTAAATATTATATATTATATAATATTTTATAAAAAAATATTATAAATTTAATTATTTATTTAATATAAATTTAAATTTTAATATTTTGTTGAAAAAAATGTATAAAATATAGTAATATATAATTATATTATTTTATTTATTGAAATTTATTAATATAATTATTTATATAAATATATAAATATATAAATATATAAATATATAAATATATAAATATATAATATATAAATATATAAATATATAAATATATAAATATATAAATATATAAATATATAAATATTATAAATATATAAATATATAAATATATAAATATATAAATATATTAATAATTTATAAATATTTAAATAATTTTATTATTAAAGGAAATTAATGTCTACTATTAATCAATTAATACGTAAATCTAGAAAACGTAAATTATTTAGAAATAATGTTCCAGCTTTAAATAATTGTCCTCAAAAAAAAGGTGTATGTATTAAAGTTTATACAACTACTCCTAAAAAACCTAATTCTGCTTTAAGAAAAGTTTGTAGGGTACGTTTATCTAATAAATTTGAAGTAACTGCTTATATACCTGGTGAAGGTCATAATTTACAAGAACATTCTATGGTTTTAATTAGAGGAGGAAGAGTTAAAGATTTACCAGGAGTAAGATATCACGTTATACGTGGTTCTCTAGATTGTTTTGGAGTTAAAAATAGAAAAAAATCTCGTTCTAAATATGGAGTAAAAAAAAGTTAATAGTTTTATTTTGGAGTTATTATATGTCACGTCGTAGTGTTATTAATAATAGAAAAATTATTCCAGATTATATATATAATTCTAAGTTAGTTACTAAATTTGTTAATATATTAATGTTAAATGGTAAAAAATCTATAGCAGAAAAAATTTTATATCGTTCTTTAGATATTTTATATAAAAAAATAAAAAAAAATAGATTAGATTTATTAGAATTAGCTATTAATAATGTTAAACCTATTGTAGAAATTAAATCTCGTAGAGTAGGTGGAACTACTTATCAAATACCAATAGAAGTTAGACCTTTAAGAGGTTATACTTTAGCTATACGTTGAATTATATTATCTGCTAAAAAAAGATTAAAGAAAAAAATGTTTTTAAATTTAGCAGATGAATTATTAGATGCTATAAATAATAAAGGTTTTGCTATAAAAAAACGTGAAGAAATTCATCGTATGGCTGAATCTAATAAAGCTTTTGCTCATTATAGGTGATAAATTATGAATAATATAATATCACGTAAAACATCTATATTTAATTATAGAAATATTGGTATAAGTGCTCATATTGATGCTGGTAAAACTACTCTTACTGAACGTATTTTATTTTATACTGGTGTTAATTATAAATTAGGTGAAGTTCATAAAGGTACAGCTACTATGGATTGAATGGAACAAGAACAAGAAAGAGGTATAACTATAACATCTGCAGCTACAACAGCTTTTTGATCTGGTATGTTTAAACAATTTAAAGATCCTTATAGAATTAATATTATAGATACTCCAGGTCATGTTGATTTTACTATAGAAGTAGAAAGATCTATGAGAGTATTAGATGGAGCTGTTATGGTTTATTGTTCTGTTGGAGGAGTACAACCTCAATCAGAAACTGTTTGGAAACAAGTAAATAAATATAATGTTCCTCGTATAGCTTTTATAAATAAAATGGATAGGGTTGGTTCTAATTTTTTTAATATTATTGATGATTTAAAAAAAAAATTTTGTATTAAAGTTTTACCTATACAAATACCTATAGGTTTAGAAAATAATTTTTGTGGATTAGTAGATTTAATTAATTTTAAATCAATAATATGAAAAAATGATAATTTAGGTTTAAAATATAATATATATAATATTACTAAAAATAGTAAAATATATGATATATCTTATTTTTGACGTCAAAAAATTATTGAATTTATAGCTGATTCATCTGAATTTATGATGAATAAATATTTTGAAGGGATTGATTATTCTATAGAAGAAATTAAATTAATTTTAAGAAAAAATGTTTTAAATAATAAAATTTTATTAGTTACTTGTGGTTCTGCATTTAAAAATAAAGGAATTCAATGTTTATTAGATTGTATTATAGATTATTTACCTTCTCCAATAGATTTAAATAAAATAATTGGTTTTGATATTAAAAAAAATGTTTATATAAATCGTATTATTAGTGATAATGAAAATTTTTCATCTTTAGCTTTTAAAGTTGTAAATGATCCTTTTGTAGGAAATTTAACATTTTTAAGAATATATTCTGGATCTTTAAAATCTGGAGATATAATTTTAAATTCTACTAGAAATAAACGTGAAAGAATTGGTCGTATTGTTCAGATGCATGCAAATAAAAAAGAAGAAATAAAAAAAGTATTTGCTGGTGATATAGCAGCTGCTATTGGTTTAAAAGATGTTTTTACTGGAGATACTTTATGTGATATAAATAATCCTATTATTTTAGAAAAAATTGAATTTCCTGTTCCTGTTATTTCAATAGCTTTAGAACCTAAAACTAAATTAGATCAGGAAAAAATGAGTATTGCTTTATATAAATTATCTAGAGAAGATCCTTCTTTTAAAAATTTTTTTGATCTTGAATCTAATCAAACAATAATTTCTGGTATGGGTGAATTACATTTAGAAATTATTGTAGATAGAATGAAAAGAGAGTTTAATGTTAATTGTAATATAGGAAAACCAGAAGTTGCTTATAGAGAAACTGTATTAAATTGTTCTAAAAATATTGAAGGTAAATATATAAAACAAACAGGAGGTAGAGGTCAATATGGACATGTTGTTATAGATTTATATCCTTTAAATTTTTCAGAATATAGTTTATCTAAAAATGGTTATTATTTTATAAATGATATAAAAGGAGGAGTTATACCTAATGAATATATATCTGCTATAGATAAAGGTATTCGTGAACAATTAAAATCTGGTCCATTAGCTGGTTATCCAGTGACTAATATAAAAGTAAGATTATTTTTTGGATCTTATCATGATGTTGATTCATCTGAAATTGCTTTTAAAATGGCTGCTTCTATAGCTTTTAAAAAAGCATTTTTAAAATCTAAACCATCTTTATTAGAACCAATTATGAAAGTTGAAGTAGAAACTCCTGAAAAATATATGGGTGATGTTGTGGGTGATTTAAATAGAAGAAGAGGTATAATTAAATCTATTAATGATATTAATTTAAGTAAATTAATTAAATGTAATGTACCTTTAAGTGAAATGTTTGGTTATGCTACAGATTTAAGATCTCAAACTCAAGGTCGTGCTTTATATTCTATGGAATTTTATAAATATGTTATAACTCCTGATAATATTTGTGAAAAAATAGTAAAATTACGTAATAAATAATAAATAAAATAAAAGGTATAAATTATGTCAAAAGAAAAATTTAATCGTTCTAAAATTCATATAAATGTAGGAACAATTGGTCATGTTGATCATGGTAAAACTACTTTAACTTCGGCAATTACTACTATTTTAGCTAAAAAATATGGTGGTGAAGCTCGTGCTTTTGATCAAATAGATAATGCTCCTGAAGAAAAAGCTCGTGGTATAACAATTAATACATCTCATGTTGAATATGATACTAAATTAAGACATTATGCTCATGTTGATTGTCCTGGACATGCTGATTATATTAAAAATATGATTACTGGTGCTGCTCAAATGGATGGAGCTATTTTAGTTGTTTCTGCTACAGATGGTCCTATGCCTCAAACTAGAGAACATATTTTATTAGCTAGACAAGTTGGTGTTCCGTATATAGTTGTATTTTTAAATAAATGTGATATGGTTAATGATGAAGAGTTATTAGAATTAGTTGAAATGGAAGTTAGAGATATTTTAAATCAATATGAATTTCCTGGAAATAATACTCCTATAATTAGAGGATCTGCTTTAAAAGCATTAGATGGTATAAAAAAATGGGAAGATAAAATATTAAATTTATCTAATGTATTAGATACTTATATACCTAATCCTAAGAGAGATATTGATGAATCTTTTTTATTACCTATTGAAGATATATTTTCTATATCGGGTAGAGGAACAGTTGTTACTGGAAGAATAGAAAAAGGTATTATAAAAGTTGGTGAAGAATTAGAAATAGTAGGTATACGTGAAACTAAAAAATCTATATGTACTGGAATTGAAATGTTTAGAAAATTACTTGATGAAGGTAGAGCTGGAGAAAATGTTGGTATTTTATTAAGAGGTATAAAAAGAGAAGATATTGAAAGAGGACAGGTATTAGTTAAACCTGGAACTATAAATCCTCATACTTATTTTGAGTCTGAAGTTTATGTTCTTTCAAAAGAAGAAGGAGGAAGACATACTCCTTTCTTAAAAGGTTATCGTCCTCAATTTTATTTTCGTACAACTGATGTTACTGGAACTATAGAATTACCTAAAAATATAGAAATGGTTATGCCTGGAGATAATGTTAAAATTTTAGTTAAATTATTTAATCCTATAGCTATGAATGAAGGTTTACGTTTTGCTATTAGAGAAGGTGGAAAAACAGTAGGAGCTGGTATAGTTAGTAAAATAATTTTATAATTTTATTTAATTATTTTTATATTATGATAAATCAAAGAATACGTATTAAATTAAGATCTTTTGATCATAGATTAATAGATATTTCTACTATAGAAATTATAGAAACTGCTAAAAAAACTGGTGCTCAAGTTAGAGGTCCTATTCCTTTACCAACATCTATTGAACGTTTTACTATATTAGTTTCGCCTCATGTTGATAAAGATGCTAGAGATCAATATGAAATTAGAACTCATAAACGTTTAATTGATATTGTAGAACCTACTGATAAAACTGTTGATGCACTAATGAAATTAAATTTAGCTTCTGGAGTTGATGTTAAAATTAGTTTAGGTTAATAAATATGATTGTATTAATTGGTAAAAAGATAGGTATGACAAGAATATTTACTAAAAATGGTATTTCTATTCCTGTTAGTATAATTTTTATTAATAGAAATATTATTACTTGTATAAAAAAAGATATAAATAAAGTACAAATTTCTTTTGGATTAAAAAAAAAAAATAATAAGTGTAAATTAGGTTTTTATAAAAAAATAAATATAAAACCAGGAATTGGATTATTAGAAATACCTTATATAAAAGAAATACATTATAATATTGGTCAAGAACTTAATGTTAAATTATTAAAAAATATTAATAAAGTTGATATAACAGGTATTTCTAAAGGAAAAGGATTTTCTGGTACTATAAAAAGATGAAATTTTAGTTCTCAAAATAAAACTCATGGTAATTCTCTTTCTCATAGAGCTCCTGGTTCTATAGGTCAAAATCAAAGTCCTGGAAGAGTTTTAAAAGGAAAAAAAATGTCAGGTCATTTAGGTAATAATAAAGTTACTATTAAATGTTTAAAAATTATAGAAATATATGAAAAAAAAAATATTTTATTAATTAAAGGATCTGTATCAGGTTTTAATAATAGTAATTTAATAATTAAATCTTCAATTAAATAATTTATTAGAGATTTTTATGTATATATTTTTAAAAGATACTAATAATAAAATAATATTATCTGATAATGTTTTTAATATTTCTTTAAATATGTCTTTAGTACATCAAGTAATTAAATCTTGTCAATATAATAAAAGAAAAGGTAATGTTTCTCAAAAATCTAGAAGTGATGTTAAAGGATCTAATAGAAAGCCTTGAAGACAAAAAGGGACAGGTAGAGCTAGAGCTGGATCTTTTAAAAGTCCTATATGACGTTCAGGTGGTGTGACTTTTGCTTCTAAACCTAAAAAATATTATTCTAAAATTAATAAAAAAATGTATATTAATTCTTTAAAAATGATTTTATCAGAACTTATTAAAGAATTTAGATTACATGTTTTTAATGATATTAATTTATCTTTACCAAAGACAAAATTATTTATAAATAAATTTAAAGATATTTATTTATTTAAAAAAATGTTAATTATTACAGAAAAATTTAATAAAAATTTATTTTTAGCTTCTCGTAATTTATATAATGTTAACATATGTAATGTTAATAATATAAATATTATTAATTTAATAAAATTTAAAAATATAATTTGTACTTTAAATGTTATTAAAATTATTGAAAATAGGTTAAAATAATATGAATAATGGAATTTATAATTGTGTTAATTTTATTAAAAGACTTTATTTTTCTGAAAAATCTTCTATTTTATATAAAAAATATAATACTTTAGTTTTTAAAGTTAGTAGAAATATAAATAAATTAGAAATTTATAATATTATAAATAAATTTTTAAATATAAAAATTAAAAAAATTAGAACTTTATTAATTAAAGGAAAAAAAAAAATTAATAAAAATAATATAGGTTATAGAAAAACTTGAAAAAAAGTTTATATAATATTAAAAAAAGGACAAAATTTAAAATTGAATAACTTATTAAAATAAATTATGATAATTAAAAAATGTAAACCTACATCTTCTGGATGTAGACATAAAATAAAAATAATAAATTATAATTTATATAAAGGTAAACCTTATTATCCTTTATTAAGAAAAAATAATAAAAGTGGTGGTCGTAATAATTTTGGTCGTATAACTGTTAGACATATAGGTGGAGGTCATAAAAAAAAATATCGTATTATAGATTTTAAAAGAAATAAAGATAATATTTTAGGTAAAGTTGAAAGAATAGAATATGATCCTAATCGTTCTGCTTTTATAGCTTTAATTTTGTACGATGATGGTGAAAGAAGATATATAATTTATCCTAAGAATTTAAAAATAGGTGATACAATTAAATCTGGATTTAATATTGATATTAAAATTGGTAATTGTTTATCTTTAAATAATATTCCTATAGGTTCTTTAGTTCATAATATTGAATTAATACCAGGTAAAGGTGGACAATTATCTAGATCTGCTGGTTCATATGCTAGAATTATTTTATCTGAAAAAAAATATGTTTTTTTAAGATTACGTTCTGGAGAAATTAGAAAAGTAAATTTTTTATGTAGAGCAACTTTAGGTGAAGTAGGTAATTCTGAATATATGTTAAAGAGATTTGGTAAAGCTGGTATTTCAAGATGATTAGGTATTAGACCAACTGTACGTGGTACTGCTATGAATCCTATTGATCATCCTCATGGTGGAGGAGAAGGTAGAAATTTTGGTAAACATCCTGTAACTCCTTGAGGTTTACAAACTAAAGGTAAAAAAACTCGTAGAAATAAACGTACTAATAAATTTATTATTAAACATCGTAATATTAAATAATATTAAAGGTTTAAAATTATGTCTCGTTCTTTTAAAAAAGGTCCATTTATTGATTTTCATTTATTTAAAAAAGTTGAAAAAGCTATTAATAGTAATGATAAATCTCCTATAAAAACTTGATCTCGTCGTTCTACTATTTTACCTAATATGATTGGTTTAACTATATCTGTATATAATGGTAAAATTCATATTCCTGTATATATTACAGAAGATATGGTTGGACATAAATTAGGTGAATTTTCTCCGACTAGAACTTTTAGAGGGCATTTATCTAATGAAAAAAAAAATATAAAAGATTAATTTATAAAGGTTTATATGAATATTCTTTCTAGAGGAAAATATATTAGATCATCTACTCAAAAACTTAGATTAATTGCTAATTTAATTAGAGGTAAAAATGTTATTATAGCATATAATATTTTGTCTTTTATTAATAAAAAATCTGCATTTTTAATTAAAAAAGTTTTGAAATCTGCTATTTCAAATGCTTTACATAATTTTGGTATTAATAAAGATATTTTAAAAATATCTAAAATATATATAGATAATGCTTCTTTTTTAAAACGTATAAATCCAAGAGCTAAAGGTAGAGTTAATTATATATTAAAAAGAAGTAGTCATATTACAATAATAGTTTCTGATAAATAATAAAGGTAAATATTATATGGGTCAAAAAGTTAATCCTAATATTATTCGTTTAGGTATAACAAAAATGTGAAATTCTTTTTGATTTTCTAATAAAAAAGATTTTGCTATTAATTTATATAATGATTATAAAATAAGGAAATTTTTAAATAAAAAATTATATAAAGCTTTAGTATCTAAGATATTAATTGAAAGATTTGCAAAAAAAAGTATTAAAATTACTATTTATACCGCTCGTCCTGGAATAATAATTGGTAAAAAAGGAGAAGATATAGAAAAATTAAAAAATGAAATTAATAAAATTACATGTATACCTTGTCAAATTAATATTTCTGAAATTCGTAGACCTGAATTAGATTCTAAATTAATAGCTGATAATATTGTTTCTCAATTAGAAAGAAGAATGATGTTTAGAAGGGTTATGAAAAGAGTTATAAATAATGCTTTAAGATTAGGAATAAAAGGAATTAAAATAGAAGTAAGTGGTAGATTAGGAGGAACTGAAATAGCTAGAAGAGAATGATATAGGGAAGGAAGAGTTCCTTTACATACTTTAAGAGCTGATATAGATTATAGTTTTAAAAAAGCTTTAACTAATTATGGTGTTATTGGTGTTAAAGTTTGAGTATTTAAAGGTGAAATATTAGATAAATTTTATCCTATTAAACAATATGGTACTAATTTTTTTAATATAAAAAAATATTTTAAAAGAATTCATAAAAAATCTTTTATAGGAAAAAATAATGCTTCAACCAAAAAAAACTAAATATAGAAAAATGCAAAAAGGTAGAAATAAAGGTTTATCAAATGATATTAAAATTATTTTTGGAAAGTTTGCTTTAAAAGCTATTACTAGAGGTAGTATATCTTCAAAACAAATAGAATCTGCTCGTAGAGTAATTACTCGTACTATAAAAAAACAAGGTTCTATGTGAATTAGAATTTTTCCTGATAAACCAATTACTAAAAAACCTTTAGAAATTCGTATGGGTAAAGGTAAAGGTAATGTAGAATATTGAGTTGCTGTTATAAAACCAGGAAAAATTTTATATGAATTAGATGGTGTTAGTGAATCTTTAGCAAAAAAAGCTTTTAAATTAGCTAGTGATAAATTATCTATAAAAACTATATTTGTTATAAAAAAAAAAATATTATGATTAACTGTAAATTTTTAAAAAATAAAAATATTAAAGAATTAAAAAATATTTTATTTATATTATTAAGAGAAAGTTTTAATATTCGTATGCAATTATTATCTAATGATTTTAAAAAAACTCATTTAATAAATAAAATTAAAAAAAATATAGCTAAAGTTAAAACATTTATTTGATTAAAAAAATATGAAAAAAAAAATAAAAAAAATAAAAAAAATTAAAGGTTATGTTATTAGTAATAGTATGAATAAAACTATAATTGTAAATATTTTTAGATTTATAAAACATAAAATTTATAATAAATTTATAAAAAAAAATTCTAAAATATATGTTCATGATGAATTTAATAAATGTAGAATTGGTAATTTTATAGAAATAAAAGAATGTAGACCTATTTCAAAAAAAAAATCTTGAATTTTTAATAAATTAATTTATAAATAAATATAGGAATAATATATGATTCAAGAAAGATCTTTATTATCAGTTGCTGATAATTCTGGAGCAAAAATTGTTATGTGTATAAGGATTTTAGGTGGTAGTAAGCGTAGATATGCAAATATTAGTGATATTATTAAAGTTGTTGTTAAAGAAATATTAATTAAAAGTAAAATAAAAAAAGGTGATGTGTTAAAAGCAGTAATTGTACGTACTAAATATGGTATTAAAAGGTTAGATAGTTCTGTTATAAGATTTGATAATAATTCTTGTGTTATATTAAATGATAATGAACAACCTTTAGGTACTAGAATTTTTGGTCCTATTTCTAGAGAATTAAGATGTGATAAATTTATGAAAATTATCTCTCTTGCTTCTGAAGTAATTTAATATTTATTTGGAATTTTATGACTTATAAATTTAATGTAAATGATAAAGTTATTATTATTAGTGGTAAAGATAAAGGAAAAGAAGGTATAATTAAAAATATATCAAAAAATCGTAATAAAGTTATTATTAAAGGAATTAATTTAGTTTTTAAACATCAAAAATCTATTCCTAGTAATAATATTATTGGAGGTATTTTAAAAAAAGAAAAATGAATAGATATATCTAATATTAGTCATTTTTGTTTTATTTTAAATAAAAAAAAGTTATCTAGAGTTGGTTTTAAATATGTAAATAATAAAAAAGTTCGTTATTTAAAATATAATAATTCTATATTAAATTATAAATAATATTATGAGTAAATTATTAAAATTATATAAAAAAAATATATGTAAAAAATTAATTAAAAAATTTAATTATACATCTATAATGCAAGTTCCAAGATTAGTTAAAATAGTAATTAATGTTGGTTTAAATTATAAATTTTTAGAAAAAAATAAAATAAATAATGTATTATTAAATATAAAATTAATTACTGGACAAAAACCTATAGTAACTAGATCAAAAAAATCTATATCTAATTTTAAAATTCGTAAAAATTTTCCTATTGGTTGTAAAGTTACTTTAAGAAAAAAAAATATGTGGAATTTTTTAGATAAATTAATTTTTATAGTTATTCCTAGAATTAGAGATTTTAGAGGTTTTTCAAAAAAATGTTTTGATAAATATGGAAATTTAAATATAGGAATTAAAGAAAATACTATTTTTCCAGAAATTGATTATGAAAAATTAACTTATTTACATGGACTTAATATATCTTTTATAATAATAAAAAATAATATAAATGAATCAATTGAATTATTTAAACAATTTAAATTTCCATTAATAAATTAATATTATGACAAAAAAATCTATTATAGAACGTGAAAATAAAAGAAAAATATTAATAAAAAAATTTTATAATAAAAGAATTAAATTAAAAAAAATTATTTCTAATATTAATATTAATAGTAAAGATAGATGAAAAGCTATAATAAAATTACAGTCTTTATCTAGAAATTCTAGTATTGTTAGACATCGTAATAGATGTATTCAAACAGGTAGATCTCATGGTTATTTACGTAAATTTGGATTAAGTAGAATTAAATTTCGTGAATTTGCTGTTAAGGGTTATATTCCTGGTTTAAAAAAATCAAGTTGATAATTTAAAATTTATTTTTGGTGATAATTATGAGTATGCAAGATCCTATAGGAGATATGTTTACATGTATTAGAAATTCACAATTAGTTAAAAAAAATATAGTAAAAATATGTTATTCTAAGTTTAAATTATCTATATTAAATATATTTTATAGTGAAGGATTTATAAAAAATTTTAAAATTATAAATTATAATAATTATAAAAAAAAAATTTTAATTTATTTAAAATATTATAATAATAAACCTGTCATAACTAAAATTAAAAGAATTAGTAGTCCTGGTTTACGTGTATATAAATCTTGTAAGAAATTACCTATAATAATGTCAGGTTTTGGTTTAGTTATTATTTCTACTTCTAAAGGGATTTTATCTGATAAACAAGCTCGTTTATTAAATATTGGTGGAGAAATAATTTGTTATATTTTTTAGGAGTTTAATTATATGTCTCGTATTGCAAAAAAACCTATTATAGTTCCTAAAAATATTAAAATAATTATAAAAAGAAAAAATATTTATTTAATTAATAATAATATTAAAGTTATATATCGTATACATGATGCAGTTATTATTTTATATAAAAATAATAAAATTTATTTTAATATTAATAAAAAATATAATAATGCATGAATGTATGCAGGTACTATTCGTTCTATTATAAATAATACTATAATTGGATTTATATATGGTTTTACTAAAAAATTATTATTAGTTGGTATTGGATATAAATGTTATATTAAAAATAATATTTTATTTTTAAATTTGGGTTTTTCTTATATAATTAATTATATTATCCCTTCAGGAATTAAAATAAAATGTTTTAATAATAATGAAATTTTAATAGAAGGTTATGATAAGCAATTAGTAGGTAAAGTTGCTTCTGAAATAAGATATAATCGTCCTCCAGAATGTTATAAACAAGGAAAAGGTATAAGATATTTTAATGAAATTATAAAAATTAAAGAACATAAAAAGAAAATTAAATAAATTATGTTAAATAAAAAAAAAAATCGTTTGCGTAGGTGTAGGAAAATACGTTTTATTTGAAAAAAATTTAATAAAATACGTTTAGTAATTTATAAAACTTCTTGTCATATTTATGCTCAAATAATTAAACAAGAAGGAAAAAATTCTAATGTTTTAGTATTTGCATCTACTTTAGAAAAAAAAATTATTAATAATAATAATACTGGTAATATAATTTCTGCTTCTATTATTGGTAAAGTAATAGCAAAAAGATCTATAAATAAAGGTATTTATAATGTAGTTTTTGATCGTTCTGGTTTTAAATATCATGGACGTATTAAAAAATTAGCTAATAATGCTAGAAAATATGGATTGATATTTTAATTATATAAAAATTTTATATGAAAAAATTAAATAATAATAATGATTATATAGAAAAATTAATATTTGTAAATAGAATATCTAAAACTGTAAAAGGTGGAAGAATATTTTCTTTTTCTGCTCTTACTGTTGTTGGTGATGGTAAAGGTAAAGTTGGATATGGTTATGGTAAAGCTCGTGAAGTTCCTATAGCAATACAAAAATCTTTAAATAAATCTCGTAAAAATATGATAAATATTTTATTAAATAAAAAAGGTACTTTAAGATATCCTATTAAAGGGAAATATGCTAATACTATTATATTTATTAAACCAGCTTGTGAAGGTACTGGTATAATAGCTGGAAAATCTATGAGAGCTATTTTTGAAGTTTCTGGAATAAAAAATATTTTATCAAAAATTTATGGATCTACTAATCCTATAAATGTTGTAAAAGCAACTATAAAAATTTTATCTAAAATGCAATCTCCTATATATATTGCTAATAAAAGAGGTAAATTTTTAAAAGAAATTTTATAAGTTTAAATATAAATATTATAAGGTATTTAAATTATGCTATCTTTAAATAAGTTATATCCTATTATTAAATCTAAAAAAAATAAACGTTTAGGAAGAGGTATAGGATCAGGATTAGGAAAAACTAGTGGTAGAGGTCATAAAGGACAAAAATCTAGATCTGGTTATAAAATTAATAAATATTTTGAAGGTGGACAAACACCATTTTATCGTAGAATACCTAAATTTGGTTTTAAGAGTAATAAAAATATTTATGTTAAAGAATTATGTTTAAGTTCTTTAAATATATTTAGTGAAGGATCTAACATAAATATGTTTTTATTAAAAAAAAAACGTTTAATTAATGTAAAAACTAAAATTGTAAAATTAATATTAGATGGTAATTTTATTAAAAAAAAAATTAATATTATTGATAAAAATATTAAAATGTCTTCTGGTGTATTTAAAATTATAAAATTATTAAAATAATAAATATATTTAATTTAAGGTAATTATATGAATATAAATAATATTTCATTAAATAATATTATTAGTAGTTTACAAGAATTAAAGGATAGATTTATTTTTTTATTTTTTATAATTATAATTTTCCGTATTGGAACTTTTATACCTATTCCTGGAATAAATTTTAATAATTTAAATAACTTTTTAAATTATAATAATAATAATTTTATGAATATGTTTAATTTATTTTCAGGAGGTTCTTTAATACATGCTTCTATTTTAGCTTTAGGTATTATACCGTATATATCTTCTTCCATTATTATACAATTATTAACAGTTACTTTTTCTTATTTTATTAATTTAAAAAAAGAAGGAATAATAGGTAAATATAAAATTAATCAGTATACAAAATATTTAACATTATTTTTATCTATTATACAATCTATATTTATATCTATGACTCTTGTTAAATTTTATGATTTTAAATATATATTATTATTTAATAAATTTAATTTTTATATAATTTCTATATTTAGTTTAATTACTGGTACTATGTTTTTAATGTGATTAGGAGAACAAATTTCTGAAAAAGGTTTAGGTAATGGTATATCTTTAATTATTTTTATAGGTATAATTTCTAATTTATTTAATTCTTTATTAATTATATTTAATAATATAAATAATATTTCGTATATTAAATTATTTATTATTTTAATTTTTATTTTTTTTATTATATTTTTTATAGTTTTTATTGAAATGTCTCAAAGAAAAATACTTGTTTATTATGCTTCTAGAAGATATATAGGAAAATATTCTTTTTATTCATATAATACTTTTTTACCTTTTAAAGTAAATATGTCTGGAGTAATTCCTGCAATTTTTTCTTCAAGTATTATATTAATTCCATCTATTTTTATTATTTGATTAAATAATTATTTTAATTTATTTTTTTTAAATAATATTATTAAAATAATTTATTATAAAAATTTTTTTTATTTAATGTTATATTTATTTTTAATAATATTTTTTTCTTTTTTTTATACATTATTAATGTATAATCCTAATGATATTTCAGATAATTTAAAAAAATCTGGTGCTTATATTCCTGGTATAAGACCTGGATTAAATACATCTTTTTTTTTAAAAAAGATTATATTAAGATTAACTTTATTTAGTTCTTTATATATGTCAATTATATGTTTAATACCTGATTTTATGCGTTATATATTTAATATACAATTTTATTTTGGAGGTACTTCTTTATTAATTGTAATAATAGTTATTATGGATTTAATTTCTCAAATACAAGTATTAATGATGTCTAATAAATATTTTTCTATATTAAAAAAAAATAATTAAATTATATATATATATATATGAAAGTAAGAGCTTCCATAAAAAAATTTTGTTTTTTTTGTAAAATAGTAAAACGTTATGGTATATTAAGAGTTATTTGTAAAAATAATCCTAAACATAAACAACGTCAAGGTTAATAATTATATTATAAAGAGGATATAGTGATTAGAATATTAGGAGTAAATATTATTAATAATAAATTTATTTTATTTGCTTTAACTTCTATTTATGGTATTGGTAAATCTCGTGCTAAATTAATATGTGATTTAAATAAAATTAATTATTTTACAAAAGTAAAAGATTTAGATAATAAACAAATAGAATTAATTAGAAAAAATATATCTAATTATATTTTAGAAGGAGATTTAAGAAGAGAAAATATGTTAAATATTAAAAGATTAATGGATTTAAATACTTATCGTGGTATTCGTCATCGTAAAAATTTACCAGTTAGAGGTCAACGTACAAAAACAAATGCTAAAACATGTAAAAAAATAAATAAATTTAAAAAAAATAATTAATGGAAATTTATGTCTAATTTTTTAAAAAAAAATAAAAAAAAAATAAGAAAAAAAATTATTAATGGTATAGCATATATATATGCTTCTTTTAATAATACTATTATAAGTATTACAGATTTAAATGGTAATGTTTTAGGTTGAGCAACTGCTGGAGGATCTGGATTTAGAGGTTCTAGAAAATCTACTCCATTTGCTGCTCAGATAGCTACTGAAAAATGTTCTAATATTATAAAAATATATGGTATGAAAAATTTAAAAGTTATGATTAATGGACCTGGACCTGGACGTGAATCTAGTATTAGGGCATTACATAATGCTGGATTTAATATAACTAATATTAATGATATTACTCCTATTCCTCATAATGGTTGTCGTCCTCCTAAAAAAAGACGTGTTTAATTAAATTTATTTGGATTATTAAAATGGCAAAATATTTAGGTGCAAAATTAAAATTAAGTCGTCGTGAAGGTACTGATTTATTTTTAAAATCTGGTATACGTAGTATAGAATCTAAATGTAAAATAGATCGTTTACCTGGTCAACATATTTATAGAAAAAGTAGAATTTCTGATTATGGTTTACAATTAAGAGAAAAACAAAAAATTCGTCGTATATATGGTATTTTAGAAAAACAATTTTTAAATTATTATAAAAAATCTATTCGTTTAAAAGGTAATACTGGAGAAATTTTATTAATTTTTTTAGAAAGAAGATTAGATAATATTGTTTATAGAATGGGATTTGGGTGTACTCGTTATGAATCACGTCAATTAGTAAATCATAAACTTATTATGGTTAATAATAAAATTGTAAATATACCTTCTTTTTTAGTTAAAATTAATGATGTGATTGAAATAGTAAAAAAAGCTAAAAATCAAGATCGTATTAAATATTCATTAGAATTATTTAAACAACGTGAATTACCTATATGGTTAGAAGTAGATATTAAAAATATGAAAGGTTTTTTAAAATATTTTCCTAATAGAAAAAATTTTTTTTCTGATATTCGTGAACATCTTGTTTTAGAATATTATTCTAAATAAATAATAGGATTTAATAATTATGTTTTCAAAAATAAAATGTTTAAAACCAAAAATAGTAAATATAAAAAAAATATCTAAAGTATGTTCTAAAATAACAATTGAACCTTTAGAAAAAGGTTTTGGATATACATTAGGTAATGTATTAAGACGTATTTTATTATCTTCTATACCTGGATATGCTGTTACTGAAGTAAAAATTGATGGAGTATTACATGAATATAGTGTTAAAGAAGGATTAATGGAAGATATTATAGAAATTATTTTGAATTTAAAATATTTACCTATAAAATTAGATAAAGAATTAAATGAATCTTTATTATTTATAGATAAAAAAGGTATTGGTCCTGTTTTAGCTTCTGACTTTACTTCTTCAAATGAATTTTATATATCTGATCTTAATTATGTTATTTGTAATTTAACTTCATCTGAATCTTCTATAAAAATGTGTGTTAAAGTAGAATTTGGAAAAGGTTATGTTTCTGCTTTATCTAGAAAAAATATTTTAGTGAAAAATAATGATATATTAATAGGTAAATTATTAGTTGATTCTATATATTCACCTATTAATCGTGTTTCTTATAGAGTTAAATCTTCTATAATTGAAAATAGAAATGATTTAGATAAATTAGTTATAGAAGTAGAAACTAATGGTACTATAAAACCTGAATATGCTATTCATAAAGCTACTTATATATTAATAAATCAATTAAATATTTTTGTAGATTTAAATAAATATTCTATTAACAAGGTAAAAGATAAAGAAATAAAAATTGATCCTATTTTATTATCCTTTGTTGATGATTTAGAATTAACAGTAAGATCAGCTAATTGTTTAAAAACTGAATCTATAAATTATATAGGAGATTTAGTTCAAAAAACTGAATCTGAATTATTAAAAACTCCTAATTTAGGTAAAAAATCTTTAGAAGAAATTAAAAATATATTATATAGTAAGGGATTAAAATTAGGAATGAAATTAAATAATTGACCTCCTAAAAATATTATTTTAAAAAAAAAAAATAATTAATTAAAGGATATATTATGCGTCATTTAAAACGTGGTCGTAAATTAAATCGTAATAGTAGTCATAGAAAATTAATGTTTAGGAATATGATTAATTCATTAATAAATTTTGAAATAATTAAAACTACTTTATCAAAAGCTAAAGAATTAAGAATATTTATAGAACCTTTAATAACTTTTTCTAAAAATAATAATTTACATATTAGACGTTTATTATTTTCTAAAATAAGGAATATAAAAAATATTTATAAATTATTAAATGTTTTAGGTCCTAGATTTAAAAAAATTTTTGGAGGTTATACTAGAATATTAAAATGTGGTTATAGAAAAGGTGATAATGCACTAATGGCATATATAGAAATTTTAAATAGAAAATAATTTTATTTATAAATATATTAATAAAATTTATTATTAAATATATTTAAATTATATTTTATAAAATTTTATTAAATTAAATGTAATATAATATGGTTAGACCTATATTTTGTTTATTAAATATTAGTAATTTAAAAAAAAATTTTTTATTAATTCGTAATTTATCTTTTAATAAAAAATTTTGAGTAGTATTTAAAGCTAATGCATATGGACATGGTATAAATAATTTATATAAATTTATTTATAAAAATGTAGATGGATTTGCAGTTGTTAGTTTAAATGAAGCTTTAATTTTAAGAAAATTAGGTTTTAAAGGTAATATTTTATTATTAGAAGGATATTTTGATATTGATGATATTTATTTATGTTTTGAATTAAAATTAATTATTGTTATTCATAGTAATTGACAAATAAATTTATTAAATAAAATAAAAATTTTTAATTATAAATTAGATATATATTTAAAATTTAATAATGATTTAAATAGATTAGGTTTTAATATTAAATATATTAAAAAAAATTATTTTTTATTAAAAAAAAAATATTTTATAAAAAATATATCATTAATGTTTCATTTAGCTAAATCTAATAAAAATGATTCAAAAAATAATTATTTAAATAATTATAGAAAATTGTCTTTTTTAAAATTTAATCATATATCAATATTTAGTTCTTCTGGATTATTGTGACATATAAATAATGTATTTAATGATTGATTAAGAATAGGAATATTATTATATGGTTCTTCTCCTAGTGGAGATTTTAATGATATTAAAAAATATGGATTTAAACCTGTTATGTCTTTTTTTAGTAAAATAATTAGTATACGAAAAATTAAAAAAGGTTCAGGTATAGGTTATAATCATAGTTTTTTTTCAAATATAAACAGATTAGTTGGTGTTGTAGCTTGTGGTTATGCTGATGGATATCCTAGACAATTATCTAATAAATCTTATGTTTTAATAGATAATTATTTTAAAGCTAAAATATTAGGATATATATCTATGGATATGATGGTTGTAGATTTAATGAATAATATTAATATAAATATAGGTTCTTATGTAGAATTATGAGGTGAAAATATTAATATAGATAATGTTGCTAAATTATCTAATACTATTAGTTATCATTTAATGTGTTGTATAAATCATGATAGATTAACATTTAAATTTAAATAATATTTATGTTTACTTTTCAAGAATTAATTTTTAATTTATCTAAATATTGATCTAATTTAGGTAGTTATGTTATGTATTCTTTAGATATTGAAATTGGTGCTGCTACTTTTCATCCTATAACTTTTTTTAATTGTTTAAAGGGTAAAGATTTATTTTTTTATTATATACAATTATGTAGAAGACCTAATGATAGTTTTTATGGTAAAAGTTCTAATAAATTACAACAATATTATCAATTTCAAGTAATAATAAAACCATTTTTAGGAAATGTACAAAAATTGTATTTAAATTCTTTAAAATATTTAGGTATTAATTTATGTATTAATGAATTACGTTTTATTGAAAATAATTGAAAAAATCCTACTTTAGGAGCATATGGATTAGGATGAGAAATTTGATTAAATGGAATGGAAATTAGTCAATTTACTTATTTTCAAAAAATTGCTGGATTTAATTGTATTCCAGTTATAGTTGAAATTACTTATGGTTTAGAAAGAATTGCTTTATATTTACAGAATAAAGATAATATTTATGATTTAATATGAGATAAAAATAAAAATGGTATAATATATTATAAAGATATTTTTTTAAAAAATGAAATAGAAAAATCTATTTATAATTTAAAATTTTCAGATGTTAATTTTTTAATTTATTCTATAAATAATTATGAATCTGAAATTATAAGATTATTATCTTTAGATAATCCATTAATAATTATTTCATATGAATTTGCTATTAAAATAGTTTATTATTTTAATTTATTAGATGCTAGAAATTATTTTTCTAATATTGAAAGACAAAGATTTATATTACGTATTAGAAAATTATTTTTTAAAATTGCTAATATTTATTTAAATTTATAATTTTAGGTATTTTAATGTTTAATAATGGTATTTTATTAATAGAAATATGTACAGAAGAATTATCTGTTAAAATTTTAAAAAAAATAAATAAAATTTTTAAAAATTATTTATCATATGAATTAAAAAAAAATTATTTTTTTTATTCTAAAATAAAAATTTTTACTACTTTAAGAAAATTAGCATGTTTAATATATAATTTTAATTATTATCAAAAATTAAAGAAAAAATATAAAATTATTTATGGTCCTAGTTTAAATTTAAATAAAAATAATTTAAATTTTTTTAATAATAAAAAAATATTAAGATGAATTAATAAATTTAAATTAAATATTAATAAAATAAATTTTATTAATAATAATGGTATAAAAAAATTTTTTTTTAAAAAAAAAATATTACCTAAAAGTATAGATTCTTTAATTTGTAAAATTTTAAATAATGTTTTTATTTATTTAATAAAAAATTTTAGATCGATGAAATGAGGTATAAATAAATTTATTTTTTTTATGCCTGTTACTAATATAATTGTAATGTTTAATGATTTTATAATAAAATTAAAAATTTTTGGTATAAAATCTAATAATATTTTATTAGGACATAGATTTATTGGTAATAAAAATATTATTTTAAAACATGCTAATAATTATATATATGATTTATTTAAATATGGAAAAATAATAGTTGATTATAATTATAGAAAAAATAAAATTTTAAAAATTTTAAATAAAATATCTATTAAATTTAATTTTTTTTTTAATTATAGTAATAGTTTTTTTGAAAAAATAGTTTTAATGTCAGAATGACCTACATATATAATATGTAAATTTAATAAAAAATTTTTATCTTTACCAAAAGAATTTATAATTTTTATTTTAGAAAAAAATTATTGTTTTTCTATTTTTGATTCTAATGATAATTTATTAAATAATTTTATAGTTATTATAAATATTGAAGTTAATGATTATACTAATATAATAAAAGGTTATGAAAAAAATATTGAATCTAAATTAAATGATATTAATTTTTTATTTTTAAAAGATAGAAAATTTAATTTAATAAGTTATTTACCTAGATTAAAATATATTATTTTTTATGAAAAATTAGGAAGTTATTTTGATAAAATTAAAAGAATTTTATTTTTATCTAAAAATATATATAAATATTTTAATATTAATTTAAATATTATTAATTATATAATTTTATTTTTAAAATGTGATTTATCTACTCATTTATATAGGAAATATCCAAAATTAAATGGAATTATTGGTATGAATTATGCTTTATTAGATGGTATAAATAGTAAAATAGCTTTAATTATTAAAAATCATTATATTTTTTTTAAATTTAATAATTTTATATTGAATGATATTTATTGTATTTTTATTATTTTAATTGATAAAATAGATACTTTAGTTGGTATTTCTATAATAAACAATTTTGTTTTTTTAAAAAATAGTAATGATCCTTATGGTTTAAAAAATATATCTTTTTGTATAATAAATGTTATTTTAAGTAATAAAATATATATTAATTTATATAAAATTGTAAAATATTCTATATTTTCATTTTTAAATTTTTTTGATAAATATAATATATTATGTATTTTAAAATTTATTATAAATCGTTTTATAAGTATATTAATATCTTTAGGTTATAAAAAAAATATTATAAAATCTATTATTAATTTAAATTATTTTAATTTATTTGATATTAAAAATAGATTAGATTTAATTATTAATATAAAAAATTCTAATAATTTTAAAAAATTAGTAAATATAAATAAAAGAATAAATAATATTTTATTAAAATTTAATATATCTGAAAATATTAAATTTAATAAATTATTTATTATAAAAAATGAGGAATTTATATTATATAAATATATATTTTTTTTAAAAAAAAAAATTAATTATTATTTTATTAAATATAATTATTTAAAATTGATGAAACATTTTTTTATATCTATTAAAAAAATTAAAAATTTTTTTAAATTTGTAAAAATTAATGTAAATAATATTAATGTTAAAAACAATAGATTATTTTTATTAAAAGAAATTAGTAAAATATTTAAAATGTTTATTGATTTATCTTATTATTATTAATTTATATTATTTATTTTTTATTATACCTCCACCTAAACATATATTTTTTCTATAAAAGACAGCTGATTGACCTGGTGTAATAGCGAATATTTTTTTTTTTAATATAATTTTAATTTTTTTGTTGATTAAAATTTTACATTTTATATTTTCTTTTTGTTGATGTCTTATTTTTATATTACATATTATTTTTTTAAATTTTTTATATTTAGGATTAATAAAATGTATTTTTTTTATATATATTTTTTTTGAATATAGATTTTTATTTTTTATTCCTTCTGCTACAATTAATTGATTATATTTTATATTTTTATTTGTTACAAAAAATGGTATTGTTTTTCTATTATTTATATTTAAATTTTTACGTTGTCCTATAGTATAAAAAGATAATCCTAAATGTTTTCCAATATATTTTTTTTTTGTATTAATTATTTTACCGGGTTTAATATTTATATATTTTTTTATAAATTTAAAATAATTTTTTTTTCCTATAAAACATATTCCTTTTGAACTTTTTTTATTATAATTAATTAAATTTAAATTTTTTGCTATTTTTCTTACATTTTTTTTATATAAATAACCTAAAGGAAATATACATTTTTTTATTATTTTTTGTGTTAAAATATATAAAAAATAACTTTGATCTTTTTTTTTATCTTTTCCTTTTAATAATAATATATTTTTATTTTTTTTATATTTAATAACATAATGTCCTGTAGAAATAAATTTTCCTTTTAAAACATTTAATGAGAATTTTAAAAAAATATTAAATTTTATTTCTTTATTACATAATATATCAGGATTTGGTGTTTTAGCTTTTTTTTGTTCTTTTATAAAAATTTTAAAAACTTTATTTCAATATTCTGTAGAAAAATTTATTTTATGTAATTTTATATTTAAAAGAATACATATTTTTTTTGCATCTTTATAATCTTTCATAGAATTACAGAAATTTTTATTATCATTTTCTTCTCAACATTTCATAAAAACACATTCTACATGATAACCTAATTGTTTTAATATTCAAGCTGTTACAGAAGAATCTACTCCTCCTGATAAAGCTACTATTACTTTATTTATTTTTTTAATTTTATATATCATATATATTATTTATTAAAAATTTTAAATATTTTTTTATTTTAAAAATATATTTTTTTATATTTAATTTTATATAATCTAATATTATATTTAAATAATTTCCTTTTTTTATTTTTTTTAAAGAAAATAAAAATACAAATCTTTTTTTATTTATATTTATTTTTCCTATTATTTGATATTTATTAATTGGTGCTTTTATAGTTTTAAAAATTTTATAAATTATTTTGTTTTTTTTTTTATTTTTATTATAGTATGTTATATATATATTATTATAATTACCTATAGGTAATAAATTATTTTCTCCAAGTCATATTTTTTTATATTTAAATATTTTTTTTTTATTTATTATTTTTTTTGTAGTAAAATTATTAAATCCTCATTTAAGTAATTTTATTGTATAAATGTTTCTTTCTTTTATTGATTTTGCTCCTAATATGACTGATATTAATCTTGTATTATTTTTTTTTGCTGATGTTATTAAATTATAACCAGCTTTTTCTGTATGTCCAGTTTTTATACCATCTATATTAAAATATTTATTTCATAATAAATTATTTCTATTTTTTTGTTTAATTTTATTAAATGTAAATTTTTTTATTTTATAAATTTTATATGTTTCTGGAAAATTTTTTATTAATAAAATACTTAGTTTTGCCATATCTTTAGATGTAGTATATTGATTTTTACTATCTAATCCATGTGAATTTTTAAAATTAGTATTTTTTAAATTTATTTTTTTAACATATTTATTCATTAATTTTATGAAATTTTTTTCATTACCTGAAATATAATTAGCTATTGCTACAGAAGCATCATTACCAGATTGTATTATCATTCCTTTATTTAAATTATTTATATTTACAATTTGTTTTTTTTCTAAAAACATTAATGATGAATTTTTAAAAATAGGATTTTTAAATCAAGAATTTTTATTTATTTTAATTTTATCATTTTTATTTATTTTTTTTTTTTTTATTAAATCTGAATTAATATAACTAGTCATTATTTTGGTTAAACTTGCTGGTGGTAATTTTTTATTATAATTTTTTTGTGATAATATCTTTTTTGAATTATAATCTATTAAAATATATGATTTTACATTTATATATTTATATATATTTTTTGCATTTATATAATTAAAATTATTTAATATTATAAATATTAATATAATAAATTTATTATTTTTAATTTTCATTTTTAAAAATTTTTTTTTTTAACTGACATTATTATTCCAAATATAATCATTGTTATTATTAATGTTGTACCTCCATAACTTATAAAAGGTAAAGGAATACCTACTACTGGTAATAAACCATTAACCATACTAATATTTATAAAAATATGTATTATAAAATTTATTATAAAATTAGAAATTAATAATTTATTAAATATATTTTTATTTTTTTTTATGATTATTAAAGTTTTTATAAATAATATACTATAAATTAATATTAAAAAACATATTCCTATAAATCCATATTCTTCTGCTATTATTGTAAATATAAAATCTGTTATATTTTCTGGTATAAATTTAAATTTTGTTTGAGTTCCAAGTAATATACCTTTTCCATATATTCCTCCTGATCCTATAGCTATTTTAGATTGATATATATGATATCCTTCATTTAATAAATTTTTTTTTTTATATAATAAAGAAATTATTCTTTTTTTTTGATATTTATATAATAAAAATTTTCAAGATATAGGTATACTAATTATAGTAATTATTATAAATGCTATTATAAATTTTTTATTTATACCTCCTAAATATAAATTTATTATTCCATATAATATTATTAAAATAGATGTTCCTAAATCTGGTTGTAAATATATTAATAAACTTGGTAATAATGTTATTAATATAGAATATAATATATCTATATTTTTTAAAGGAAATTTATTATTTATTATTTTAGTAATCATTAAAGGTACTGTTATTTTACATAATTCTGATGGTTGGAATTGAAATATACCTAAATTAATTCATCTTTTAGCTCCATTTTTAATATTTCCAAAAAATAATATTATTATTAATAATATATTAGATATTATATATAATAATTTTGCATTTTTTTTAAAAAAAGATATATCTATGTTAGATATATAAAATAATATAAATATACTTAAAATTATATGAAGTAATCTTTTATATATTATATAAATATTTTTATTACTTGCTGTATAAATTAAAATTAAACTATAAATTAATAATAATAATATACATATAAATATTATTATATCTAATTTTTTAATTTTTTTTATCATATAATTTATCTATTTTATTTATTATTATATAATCAGTTATTTTTCTCATAATTTCTCCTATTTTAAGTCCATTACCTCCATTTTCTAATATAATTGTAATAGCAAATTTTGGATTTTTATATGGTAAAAAAACATTCATTAATGTATGATCTTTAAAATTTATTTTTTTATATTTTTTATTTTTTTTATTTCTATTTATAGAATATAATTGTGCTGTTCCTGATTTAGCAGCTAATTTATATTTTATTCCTTTAAAATTTTTATAAGCTGTCCCATTTTTTTTATGTATTACTCCATACATTGCTTTTTTTATAATTTTTCAATATTTATTTTTTACATTATTTATATATTTTTTAATTTTTATTTTAATATATTTATTTTCTATTTTTAATAATAAATGAGGATTTATTATTGATCCATTATTTATAAGTATTATTAATGATTTATGTATTTGTATAGGAGTGGCATTTAAATATCCTTGACCTATTCCTATAGGAATAATATCTCCTTGATATAAATATTTATTTTTTTTTTTTATATTTTTATTTAATATAAATCCTATTTTTTCATTAGGTAAATCTATTCCTGTTTTTTTTCCATAACCAAATTTTTTGATTCATTTTATTAAATTTTTTATACCTAAATTATAAGTTATTTGATAATAAAAAATATCTGAAGATTCTTCTATAGATTTTGTTATATTTATTTTTTTATGTCCTCATTTTTTTCAATCATAAAATATTTTTTTTGATTTTGGTAATTTTCATCATCCTGGATCAAATAAATTAAAATTTTTTTTTATAATATTTTTTTTTAATGCACCTATTGCTATATATGGTTTTATTGTAGATGCTGGTGGATATAATCCTTGTGTTATTTTATTAAAAAATGGATTATTTTTATTTTTTTTTATTTTGATATATTTTATATTATTTATTTTATTTATAAAAATATTTGGATTATAACTAGGAGTAGATACTAATGATAATATTTCTCCATTTTTTGGATTTGTTATTATTATTGCAGCAGTATTATTTTTTATTAAATTAAATATATATTTTTGTAAATAAATATCTATTGTTATATTTATATTTTTACCTGATATTTTTTTTTTAATTATAGTTTTATTTAATATTTTATTTTTATTACTAAAAACTATTTTTTTATATCCTTTACTTCCATATAATATATTTTCATAATATTTTTCTATTCCAGTTTTACCTATATAATTATTTTTATTTTTTGAAACATAACCTATTACATGTGAAAATATATTTTTATAAATATAAAATCTTTTTTTATAATTTTTAATAAATATTCCTTTTAAAATTTTTTTATTTTTAAAAAAATTTTTTATTTCTTTTAAAGATAATTTTTTATATATTATAATATTTTTGTTTTTATATTTGTTAAATTTATTAAATTTATTTTTTATATATTTTATATCTTTATTTGATAAATAAAAAAATTTTTTTATATTATTTATTATTTTTTTATTTTTTTTAATTTTATGTGTTATTATATTTATATAATAATAATTTTTATTTATTACTAATGGTATATTATTTCTATCTAAAATAATTCCTCTATTTGGTATTATTGTTATTATTTTAGTATAATTTTTTTTTGATAATTTGTAATAATATTTAAAATCAATTATTTGTAATTTATATATATGATTAATTAAAAATAGTATAATAAAACTTATAATTATAATTATAGTTTTTATTCTTTTAAAAAAAATATTATCTTTTTTTTTATTATATAAAAATATCATTTTGTAGTTTTATATTTTGATTTTTTTAGAGTTTATGTTTATAAATTAAAATTTATTTAAATAAAAATTAAATATTTAAATTATTATATAGTATAAGTTAATTTTTTATATAAATAAATTATTTAAATATATTATAAAATATTTTGGATAAAATTTATGTTTAAAAATCCTATAAAAACTAAAAGTTGAAATAATTTAATGAATCATTATGAATATATTAAAAATATTAAAATAATTGATTTATTTAAGAAAGATAAAAAAAGATTTAAAAATTTTTCTATTAATTTTAATGATTGTATTTTATTAGATTATTCTAAAAATTATATTAATTTAGATACTATAAATTTATTTGTAAATTTATTAGATGAAATAAATTTTAAAGATTATATTAATTCAATATTATTAGGAGAAAAAATTAATTTTACAGAAAATAAACCTGTTTTAAATTTTTTACTTAGAGATATAAATGATATTTTTTTAAAAAATAATAATTTATTATTAGAAATTAAAAAAGATATAAATGCTAATTTAAATAAAATAAAATTTTTTACAGAAAAAATTATAAATAATTATTGATTAGGTTTTTCTGGAAAAAAAATAAAAAATATAGTTAATATAGGAATAGGTGGTTCAGATTTTGGACCTAGAATGATTATAAAATCATTGTCTTTATATAAAAAAAATAAAAAACAGAAAAATTTTTTTATCTCAAATATTGATGTTACGGATATATTAAATGTTATAAATAATATATCTCCTGAAAATACTCTTTTTATAGTATGTTCAAAAACGTTTACTACATTAGAAACTTTAAATAATGCTAATATTGCAAAAAAATGAATTTTAAATTTTTATAATAATAATATAAATTCATTAAATAATCATTTTATTTTAGTATCTAGTAATTTTAATGAAGTAATAAAATTTGGTGTAAATTTAAATAATATATTTATTGTAGATAAATGAGTAAATGGTAGATTTTCATATTGTTCAGCTTTTGGTTTATCTATTTCATTAGCTATTGGATTTGACAATTTTTTAAAATTATTAAATGGAGCTCATGATATGGATTTACATTTTTTTAATTCTAGTTATGAAAAAAATATTCCTATTATTTTAGCGATATTAAGTATTTGATATAGTAATTTTTTTAAATTTTTTACAAAAGCAATTTTAGTATATAATGAAAATTTATCTTTTTTACCTTTATATTTACAACAATTAATAATGGAATCTAATGGTAAATATGTAGATTATAATGGAAATTATATAAATAATTATTATACTTCTTCTATAATATGAGGAGGTACTGGAACTATTTCTCAACATTCTTTTTATCAATTATTACATCAAGGAACACATATAATACCTTGTGATTTTATAGCTGAAATTTCTAGTAATTATAATATTAATAATTCACATTTTAAATTAATTTCTAATTTTTTTTCTCAAACACAAGCTTTAGCTTTTGGAGATAATATTTTTAAAATTAATAATGATATTTTTTTTAAAAATTTAGATTTATCTAGGTTTATAAAATTTAAAGGAAATAGACCAAGTAATACAATTTTATTAAATAAAATTAATCCTTATATTTTAGGATCATTAATTACTTTATATGAATATAAAGTAATTACTCAAGGAATAATATTAAATATATGTAGTTTTGATCAATGAGGGGTAGAATTAGGAAAAAAATTATATAATTATATTTATCCTTATATAGGTTTTAATAAAAAAATTTATAAAAATAATATTTCTAAAAAAATTTTTATAGATAATTCTACATTAAATTTAATAAATTATTTTAATAAAAAATATTTAAAATAATTTTATATAGGTAATTAAAATGATAAAATCTTCTATTAAAAGATTATATATAAATAAATTAAGGAATAAAATAAATTCTAATAAAAAATCTATGTTAAAAACTTATATTAAAAAAGTTAAATTAAATATTAAAAATAAAAATAAAGAATTAGCTTTAAAAAATTTTTTAATATTACAATCTATTTTAGATAAATTGTCCTTTAAAAAAATTATACATTTTAATAAATGTTCTAGATATAAATCTAAAATATATAAATTAATTAATAATTTAAATTAATTTTATTTTTTTAATAAAAAATTAATTATTTTACAATAATTATTTTTTGATACTTGATAAGATTTTAATAATGGGTTTATTTTAATTTTTTTTAATTCTTTTATAGATATAAATTTTTTTAAGTTATTAATTATTTTTTTTTTTTTTTTAAAAAATGCATTATTTAAAATATGAATAATATATTTTATATTTTTATAATTATATTTAATTTTATTTGGATTAAGTTTTATAAAAATGGAGTTTATTTTAGGTTTTGGAAAAAAATATTTTTTTTTTATATGAATTAATATTTTAATTTTAAAAAATATGTTTATTAATACTGTAATTTTAGAATATTTTTTATTTCCTTTTTTTTTTATTAAGTTATATGCAAATTCTTTTTGTAACATTATATGTATATCTTTTATTAAATTAAAATTTTTAATTAATTTTATTAATATTTTATATGTAATATAATATGGTATATTTCCAAATATTCTTATTTTTTTTTTAAAATATTTTTTGAAATTAAAATTTAAAAAATTAATGTTTAATATTTTAATTTTTTTTATTTTTTTTTTTATTTTTTTATATAAATTATAATCAATTTCTGTAGTTATTATATTATTTGTATATTTTATTATTTCTTTTGTTAATTCTCCATGCCCACATCCTATTTCTAAAAATATTTGTTTTGATTTTGGTTTTATATATTTTATTATTTTTTTTATAATTTTTTTATTTATTAAAAAATTTTGTCCTAAATCTTTATACATAAATTTTATTATTTTATTTAAATAATTGTTAATACAAATATATTAATATTAATAGTAATAGTTTATAATATAATTTAATTAATAATTAATTTATAATATAAAATGTTTATAAAAATTTTAAAAATTTTTTTAAAAAATAATATTTATTATATAGATTTATTTTTAAAATATTATGTTATTAAATATATATATTTATTTTATTTTTTTATATTTTTAATTTCTTTTTTTGAAGCTTTAGTTTTTATTGGAATACTTATACCAAGTAGTTTTATAATGTTTATAATTGGTTATTTAATAGGTAAAAAAATTTTAAATTTTTATATTTGTTTTTTTTTAAATATTATAGGTTATTTTTTTGGAGATATTATTTCTTATTTTATAGGTATTTATTATAAAAAATATTTAAATGAATTTAAAAAAAATATATTTTTTTCTAGTTTTTATTTAAAAAATTTTTTTTCTTTTTTTAAAGAAAATACTTTTTTTTTTATTTTATTAGGTAAATTTTTTGGTCCTTTAAAATCTTTTATTTTATTTTTATCTGGAATGTTATTAATTCCAATATATAAAATATTTTTTCCAAATTTATTAAGTATATCTTTGTGATCTATTTTATACTTTATACCAGGTATAATATATTCTATATCTTTAAATTTACCTATAAATTATTCATTTAATTTATATTTGTTTATTTTTTTATTTTTAGTTTTTATAAATATATTTTTATCATATAAATGATATATGTTAAATAATTTTAAATTTTATTATATAAATTTAAATAAAAATTTATTTAAATATTTTTTTATAGTATTTATGTTAATTTGATTAAATGTTACTTTAAATATAGAACATAATACTATTTTTAGTATTTTTATAAAATTAATTTATAAATTATTTATTTTATATTAATTTAATTATTATATAAATTTTCTTTTTTCTCCTTTTCCAAAAATATTTTTTATACATCTATTACATATATTAGAATAATTTTTTGTATTATTATTTTTTTTTGTATAATGTCAACATCTTTGACATTTTATTCCTTTATATTTTGAGCATTTTATTTTAAAAAAATTATTATATTTTTTTTTATTTATTATTTTTAAAGTTATTTTAGAAATTATAAAAAAATATTTTAATTCTAATTTCATTTTTTTTATAATATTAAAAAAATTTTTTTCTAAATAAATTTTTGCTTTTATTTCTAAAGAAGAATTTATTATTTTTTTTAATTTCATTTTTTCTATAATTTTATTAAAATTTACTCTTATAATAATTAATTTTTTTCATATATTTTCATTTATTTTATTATTTTTATGTAATTTAAATAATTTATTAAATCATTTTTCTTCATATATACTATTATTTTTTTTTCTTGGTAAATATTTTCATATTTCTTCTGCTGTAAATGATAATATTGGAAGTATTCATTTTATTATAGATTCTAATATCATTCACATAGTTGTTTGAGCACTATAAAATGGTATTGTATTTTTTTTTATTGTATATTTTCTATCTTTTATTATATCTAAATATAATGAGCTTAAATCTATTACACAATAATTTATTATAATTTTTATTATTTTATAAAATTTAAAATTTTTATATAAATTAATGATTTTATCTTGTGTTTTTTTTGTTTTATGTATTATTCATTTATCTATTAAAATCATTTTTTTTTTATTTATTATATTTTTGTTTGGATTAAATTTATCTAAATTTGATACTAAAAATTTTATTGTATTTCTTATTTTTCTATATAATTCAGTTATTCTTAATATAATTTCTTCTGATATATGTATATCATTTGTAAAATTAGTTGATGATACTCATAATCTTAATATATCTGCACCAAATTTATTTATTATTTTATTAGGATGAAGATTATTTTTTAAAGATTTAGACATTTTTTTACCTTTATCATTAACTATAAATCCATGAGATAATATAATTTTACATGGTGCACAATTATTAATTGCTGTATATATAATTAATGATGACATAAATCAACCTCTATATTGATCAGATCCTTCTAAATATAAATCAATATATTTTTTTTTTTTAAATTTTGGATTCATAATTGAAAAACATGTTGATCCTGAATCAAATCATATATCTAATGTATCTAAAATTTTTTTATATTTTTTATGTTCTTTACCTAAAAAATTTTTTTTTTTTATATTTAATCAATAATTTGGACCAAAAATTTTTATTTTATTAGATATTTTATTCATTAAATATAAAGTTTTTGGATGTAATTTTTTTGTTTTTTTATTTATAAATATAGGTATAGGAATTCCTCATGTACGTTGTCTAGATATACATCAATTTGGTCTATTTAAAATCATTTTTTTTATTTTTTTATAACCTCATATTGGAATTCATTTTATATTTTTTATATTTTTAATTACTTTTTTTTTTAAATTATTTTTATTTAAATTTATAAATCATTGAGACGTTGATTTTAATATTATAGGAGTTTTATGTCTTCAACAATGTGGATATTTATGAATTATTATTTCTTGAAATATTAATTTTTTATTTTTTATTATTTTTTTTAAAATTAATTTTTCAGCATTATATATTTTACATCCTTCAATTTTTTTAATATATTTATATTTTATATATTTTCCATTTTTATTTATTACATTTAAACCATTTATATTATATTTTTTTGATATTAAATTATCTTCTTCTCCATGTTCTGATGCAATATGTACTATTCCTGTTCCAGTATCTTTTTTTATATTTTTATTAAAAATTAATGGTGTTTTTTTTTTTGATATTGGATGATATACATATATTTTTTTAAAAAATTTACCATATATATTATATATATTATTAAATTTTATATTAATTTTTTTTATAAAAGATTTTTTTTTATTTTTTAATATTATATAAATATTTTTTTTATTTTCTATTAGAGAGTATATAAATTTTGGATTTATGGATATGGCACAATTACCTGGTATAGTTCATATAGTTGTAGTTCATATGATAAAATATATATTTTTATTTTTATTAATTTTTTTTTTATTTTTAATATTTTTAAATAAAATATTTTTATTAAAAATTTTAAATAATATATATATTGAGTTAGATTTTTTTTTTATATATTCTATTTCAGCATCTGCTAATGATGATTTACAATTTATACATCAATTTGTTGGTTTTTTTTTTCTTTCTAATAAATTTAATTTTATTATTTTACTTAAAATTTTTATTGTATTTGATATATATTTGAAATCCATAGTTTTATATATATTTTTTCAATCTGCTAAAATACCTAATCTTATAAAATCTTTTTTTTGATTATTTATTTGTATATCAGCATATTCTTTACATTTTTTTTTAAAAATATATATATTTTTTTTTGAATTTAATTTAATTTTGTTTTTTTTTTGTATTTCTAGTTCTATTGGTAAACCATGACAATCCCATCCCGGGATATATGGTGTATCTAAATTCATTAAATTTTTATATTTTAATATTATATCTTTTAATATTTTATTATAAGCATGTCCTATATGAATATTTCCATTAGCATAAGGTGGTCCATCATGTAAGATAAATTTTTTTTTATTTTTTTTTTTTTCTCTTATTTTATAATATAAATTATTTTTTTTTCATTTTTTTAATATTTTGTTTTCTTTAATATTTAAATTAGCTTTCATTGGAAAATTTATTTTTGGTAAATTAATAGTTTTTTTATAATTTATTATTTTTTTTTTTTTCATTTAAATTTATATTTATATATTTTGTTTAAAATTTATGTTTATTTAATAAATTTATTTATTATAAATATTTAATTTTAAATTATTTAAATATTTTATAATATTTTAGTTGATATTTAATAGTATGTACACATATCATGTATATATAGATTAATTATTTTAATATATTAAGGAGATTAATGTGGTTAAAATTATTGGAATAGATTTAGGTACTACTAATTCTTGTGTTGCTATAATGGAAGGTAGTAAAGTTAAAGTTATAGAAAATTCTGAAGGTGATCGTACTACTCCTTCTGTAGTAGCATATACTAATGATAATCAAATTTTAGTTGGACAACCTGCTAAACGTCAATCTATAACTAATCCTAAAAATACTTTTTTTGCTATTAAAAGATTAATAGGTCGTAAATTTATAGATAAAGAAGTACAGCGTGATGTTAATATAATGCCTTATAAAATAATTTCTGCTAATAATGGAGATGCTTGATTAGAAATTAAAAATAATAAAATAGCTCCTCCTCAAATTTCAGCTGAAATATTAAAAAAAATGAAAAAAACAGCAGAAAATTATGTTGGTGAAAAAATAACTGAAGCTGTTATTACAGTACCTGCATATTTTAATGATACTCAGAGACAAGCTACTAAAGATGCTGGACGTATTGCTGGTTTAGATGTTAAAAGAATAATAAATGAACCTACTGCTGCTGCTTTAGCATATGGTTTGGATAAATATAAAGATAATAGTATAATTGCTGTTTATGATTTAGGTGGTGGAACTTTTGATATTTCTATTATTGAAATAGATAATATTGATGGAGAAAAAACATTTGAAGTTTTATCTACTAATGGTGATACACATTTAGGTGGAGAAGATTTTGATAGTAAAATTATAAATTATTTAGTTTATGAATTTAAAAAAGATTATAATATTGATTTATCTAATGATCCTCTTGCTATGCAAAGATTAAAAGATGCTTCAGAAAAAGCTAAAATAGAATTATCTTCTTCAAAACATACTGAAGTAAATTTACCTTATATAACAGCTGATAATACTGGTCCTAAACATTTAAATATAAAGTTTACTAGAGCAAAATTAGAATCTTTAGTTGAAGATTTAATTTTAAAATCTATTAAACCTGTAGAAATAGCATTAAAAGATGCGAAATTAAATATTTCAAAAATAAATGATATTATTTTAGTTGGTGGACAAACAAGAATGCCAATGGTTCAAAAAAAAGTATCTAATTTTTTTAATAAAAATCTTCGTAAAGATGTTAATCCTGATGAAGCAGTTGCTATAGGTGCTGCTATTCAAGGTGGTGTTTTATCAGGTGAAGTAAAAGATATATTATTATTAGATGTTACACCTTTATCATTAGGTATAGAAACTATGGGAGGTATTATGACTCCTTTAATTAAAAAAAATACTACTATTCCAACAAAACATAGTCAGATTTTTTCTACTGCTGATGATAATCAATCAGCTGTAACTGTACATGTTTTACAGGGTGAACGTAAAAGAGCTGTAAATAATAAATCTTTAGGTCAATTTAATTTAGATGGTATCCAACCAGCTCCTAGAGGAGTACCTCAAATAGAGGTAACTTTTGATATTGATGCTGATGGTATATTACATGTTTCAGCTAAAGATAAAAATACTGGAAAAGAACAAAAAATTACTATAAAAGCATCTTCTGGTCTTAATGATTCTGAAATTAATAAAATGGTTCGTGATGCTGAAATAAATTTAGAATCTGATCGTAAATTTGAAGAATTAGTTCAATCAAAAAATCAAGCTGATCATTTAATACATACAACTCGTAGACAATTATTAAAAATATCTGATAAAATTCCTTCTAAAGAAAAAGAAATAATTAATAATTCTTTAAATAAATTAGAAAAATTATCTAAAGAAGAAGATAAATTGGCTATTGATAATGCTATTCAAGAATTAATACAATTATCTAGTAATATTGCTAAGTATAGTAATTTTAAAGATGATAATTTAAATAAAAGTAAAAATAATAATGTTGTTGATTCTGAATGTGAAGAAGTAAATGAAAAAAATAATAAATAATATAAAAAAAATAAAATATTATATTAAATTAGAGGTTTATATATATTATGGATAAAAATTATTATAATATTTTAGGTATTTCTAAAACAGCTGAAAAACGTGATATAAAAAAAGCATATAAACGTTTAGCTATTAAATATCATCCAGATAGAAATAAAGGTAATAAAGATTGTGAAGAAAAATTTAAAAAAATTAAAGAAGCTTATGAAATATTAATTGATTCTAAAAAACGTGCTATGTATGACCAATATGGTCATGCAGCATTTAATCAAGAAAATTATAGTTCTGATTTTAATTCTAATTTTAGTAGTTCAAGTGATTTTGGTGATATATTTGGAGATATTTTTGGAGATATTTTTGGTTCTAAAAAAAGTAAAACTAAAAAAAATACTGGATCTGATATACAATTTAATATTAAATTAAATTTAGAAGATGTATTAAATGGTATTTCTAAAGAAATTAATATAAATGTTTTACAAAAATGTAGTGTTTGTCATGGTAGTGGATGTAGATCTGGTACAAAAAGAAAATTATGTCATATATGTAAAGGATATGGAAATGTAAAGATTCGTCAAGGTTTTTTTACAATACAACAAACTTGTCCTAACTGTAATGGTGAATGTTATATAATTAATGATGTATGTTTTATTTGTAGAGGTTCTGGTACTGAAAAATCTTATAAAAAACTTTTTGTTAAAATCCCCCCGGGGGTTAATAATAATGATTGTATACGTATACCTGGTAAAGGTAATTACGGAGGTTATAATTCTACAACAGGAGATTTATATGTTAAAATAAATATAAGAAAACATTCTATTTTTGATCGTAGAAAAAATGATTTATTTTGTGAAGTACCGATAAATTTTTCTATGGCTGCTTTAGGTGGAGAGATTGAAATTCCTACTTTAATTGATAAAATAAAATTAAAAATTCCTTCTGAAACACAAAATGGAAAATTATTTCGTATAAAAAATAGAGGAATAAAATCAATTAAAAGTAATAGATATGGTGATTTAGTATGTAAAATTTTTGTTGAAACTCCTATTAATTTAAATAAATATCAAAAAAAATTATTATATGATTTTGGTATGAGTTTATCTAAAATGAATGAAAAAAATAATCCTAAATCTAAAAGTTTTTTTGATAAAATAAAAAAATTTTTTAGATCTTTTAATTAATAATATATTTTTTATATATAGGAAATTTATTACATATTTTTATTATTTTTTTTTTATTTATTTTTATATTTTTTTTGTTATTTATATTATTTAATATTTTACATATTATTTTTGTTATATATATAACAATTTTTTTTTTTATATTTCTACGTGTAATTGCAGCTGTTCCTATTCTTATACCTGATGTAATATGTGGTTTTTTATTATCATTTGGAATGCAATTTTTATTTACTGTAATATTAGATAAATTTAATATTTTTTCAGCATATATTCCTGATATATTTTTATTTTTTAGATTTATAACAAATAAATGAGTATCTGTACCATTTGATACAATTTTAAAATTATTTTTTATAAATTCTTTTGTCATTATTTTTGCATTTTTAATTATTTGTTTTTGATAAATTTTAAATTTAGGATTTAATGCTTCTTTGAAAGATATAGCTTTTGCAGCAATTATATGCATTAAAGGACCTCCTTGTGTTTGAGGAAATATTGATGAATTTATTTTATTATATAATTTATCATTATTTCCTTTAGCTAAAATCATACCTCCTCTTGGACCTGCAAGTGTTTTATGTGTAGTTGTTGTTACTATATCTGCATAATTTAATGGATTACTATATAATTTTGCTGCTACTAAACCAGCTATATGAGCCATATCTATAAATAAAATACTATTATATTTATTTGATATTTCTTTAAAAATTTTTCAATTTATTTTTCTTGAAAATGATGATGGTCCTATTACTATTATTTTAGGTTTATATTTTTTAGTTAAATATTCAATTTTATTATAATCTATATTTTCTTTTTTATTTAAACCAAATAATATAGAATTATATATTATACCTGATATATTTATTTTTGATCCATGAGTTAAATGACCTCCATGATCTAATTTCATACCTAATATTGTATCTCCTGGTTTTAATATAGCATTATATACTGCAAAATTAGCTTGAGAACCAGAATGTGGTTGTACATTTACATAATTTGCATTAAATAATTTTTTTGCTCTTTTTATTGCTATATTTTCTATTTCATCTATATATTTACATCCTGAATAATATCTTTTTTTATAATATCCTTCAGCATATTTATTGGTTAATATTGATCCTTGAGCTTTCATTACATTTATACTTGTATAATTTTCTGAAGCTATTAAATTAATATTTTTTTCTTGTCTATATTTTTCTAAATTAATTAATTTAAAAATTTTATCTTTTTTCATTATTTTTATTTTTCATATAATTATATGTTAATAAATATAAAAATTCTGTAGCTAATGTAGCTGCTGTTAATGATGTTATACCACTAATATCATATATAGGTGATACTTCTACTATATCTATACCTATTATATTTATATTTTTTAATTTTCTAATTATTTTTAATATTTTATGTATTGTTATTCCATTTATTACTGGAGTTCCTGTTCCTGGAGCATATGATGGATCTATACAATCTATATCGAAACTTATATATGTTGGTTTTTTTTCTATTGTTTTATTTATTATTTTGATAATTTTTTTTGTTGATAATTTATATATTTCGTTAATATTAATTATTTTAAATATTTTTTTGTTAATATATGTTCTTATGCCTATTTGTATAGTATTTTTTTTTGATATTAAATTTTCTTTTTTAGCTTGATAAAAAACTGATCCATGGTCAAATAAATTATTATTATAATATGTATCTGTATGAGCATCGAAATGTATTAAAGATATATTTTTATATATTTTTTTATATGTTCTTAATATAGGTAATGTTATATAATGATCTCCTCCTAAAAATAAAATTTTTTTTTTAAGTTTTAAAATATTTAATATTTTTTTATATATATTTTTATTTAAATCATTTATATTTCCTGTTTTATATATTAAATCACCTCCATCAATAATTTTAATGTATTTATTTAGTTGAAATTTTCATGGTCATTTATATTTTTCTCATGTTAAATGTATTGAAGATTCTCTTATACTATTTGGAGCTAATTTACTTCCTGGTTTTCCTGTACATGTTATTTCAGATGGTATTCCTAATATAATTATATTAAAATTATCTTTATTAGAATAAAAATTTTTTATTATTAAAGGAAATCTCATAAATCCAAATATATTTGATATTAATGATTCATCTTTATTTATATTCATTTTAGTTTAGATATGTTTTATTATTTAATATTTTTTTTATATTTTTATATATATATATATTTTTTTTATATTTATTAAAAAATATGTTTATTTCTTTTTTATTTATTTTTATTTTTTTTATTATATTTAATATATTTTCATGTTTATTTAACAATTTAATTTTAAATTTATTTTTTTTTATAATATTTATTATATATGTTTCTACATTACCGAATAAATTATGTATATTACTTAATATATTTTGATATGCTCCTATCATAAAAAATCCTATTTTTGGAGGATTATTAATATTATATTTTAATATTTTTAATGTATTTGATATATAATTTTTATTTATATATTTATCAATTTTTCCATCTGAATCACATGTTATATCTAAAATATTAATATTTTTAAAAATTTTATTATTTAATTTTTCTATAGGTAATATAGGAAATATTTGTTTTATTCCTCAATTGTCTGGTATAGATTGAAATAATGAAAAATTTAAATGTACTTTATTTGAAATATATGAATTTATATTATATAAAAAATTATTATTATTTTTTATTTTTTTATTTTTTTTTATATATATTAATATATTTATATATATTTTTTCTATTCATGATTTTTCATATATATTATATTTTCCATTTTGAAATTTTTGTTTTATTTTATTTAATTTTTTTTTAATTATTTTTATAGAAAAAGATTTTTTTTTAATATTGTTTCAAATATTTCATATTTCTATAATTGTTTTTTTATTTTTGTTTATATATTTATTATTATAAGGATTTTTTATTTTTTTAAAATTATTAATTTCTGTATTTATTATATTTGTAATTAAAAATTCATGGTGAGCTGTAATATATCTTCCTGATTCAGTAATTATATTAGGAGTAGAAATATTTTTTTTTTTACACATATCTATTATTAATTTTAATATATTTGATATATATATATCTATATTATAATTTTTATTTTTTATATTATTATAATTTACTGCTAATCCTCCTCCTATATCTAAAAATTTTATTTTTATATTAAATAATTTAAATATATCTATATATATTCTAATAAATTCTTTTAAATATTTACATATATAATTAATTTTATTTATTTGAGATCCTATATGACAATGTAATATTTTTATTTTTTTTTCTATTTTTTTTTTTTTTAATATTTTTATAATTTTAATTAATTGTGTAGATGTTAGTCCAAATTTAAATTGAGATTTATTTTTATTTTGATTTATTTCTAAATAATTTAATTTTATTCTAATACCTAATTCAAAATTTTTATTTTTTATATATTTTAATATATATTTTATTTCTTTAAATTTTTCTATTATTATAAATACTTTATGTCCTATTTTTGTAGCTATATATGCTAAATGTATATATGTTATATCTTTATAACCATTACATAATATTTTAATTTTATTTTTTGTATTAATTAAAATATTCATTAGTTCGGCTTTTGATCCTGATTCTAATCCTATATTATATTTATTGTATTTTGTTATATATTTTATAATATATGGTTGTTGATTTACTTTAGTTGGATATACAAAGAAATATTTTCCATTATATTTATATTTTTTTATATAAATTTTAAATTTTATATTTATTAATTTAATTCTTTTATTTATTATTTGTGGAAAACAAAATTTAATAGGTAATTTATTTTTATTTTTATTATTAATTAAATTATTTATTTTAATTTTTTTTTTTTTATTTATTAAAATATTTAAATTACCTAAATTATCTATATAAAAATTTTTATCAAATCATTCTATATTATAATATTTTTTTTTTATATTCATTTTATTTATAATTTTAATTATTTAAATTAATTTTAACAATTATTTAATATTGATGTATACTACATTTTATATATATAAATATATATTAATTTTTATTTTGAGGTTTATATAAATGAAATTATCTTATTTTACTTCTGAATCTGTTTCTGAAGGTCATCCTGATAAAATTGCAGATCAAATATCTGATGCTATATTAGATGAAATTATTATACAAGATAAATTTGCTAGAGTAGCATGTGAAACTTATATTAAATCTGATATAATTATTGTTGGTGGAGAAATTACTACATCAGCTTCTATTGATATAGAATATATAATAAGAAATACAATTAAAAATATTGGTTATAATAGTAATAAAATGGGTTTTAGTTATGATTCTTGTAAAATAATTAATATTATAGGTAAACAATCTAATGATATTAATTTAGGTATAAATAATAATAATATTATTAATCAAGGAGCTGGTGATCAAGGAATTATGTTTGGTTATGCTACTAATGAAACTAAATTTTATATGCCTGCTCCTATATTATATGCTCATAATTTAGTAAAAAAACAATCTGAATTAAGAAAAAAAAAAATTTTACCTTGGTTATATCCTGATGCTAAAAGTCAAATTACTTTTATTTATAAAAATAATAAAATACTTGGTATAGATACAGTAGTTTTTTCTACTCAACATAGTGAAGATATTTCTCTTAATAAATTAAGAAAGTATGTTAAAAAAGAAATTATATTATCAGTTTTACCTAGTAAATGATTAAATAAAAAAACTAAATATTTTATTAATCCTACAGGAAGATTTGTAATAGGTGGCCCTGTTGGAGATTGTGGTTTAACTGGTAGAAAAATTATAGTTGATACTTATGGTGGTATGTCTAGACATGGTGGTGGTGCTTTTTCTGGAAAAGATCCATCAAAAGTAGATAGATCTGCATCTTATGCAGCTAGATATATTGCTAAAAATATTGTTTCTTGTAATTTAGTTGATAAGTTTGAAATACAATTATCTTATGCAATAGGAATATCTAAACCTATATCTGTAATGTTAAATACATTTGATACTGAAAAAGTTTCTTTATCTGTTTTATATAAAATAATAGATATTTTTTTTGATTTAAGGCCTGGTAGTATAATAAGAGATTTAAAATTATTAAAACCAATATATTTAGATACATCTGTATATGGACATTTTGGAAGAAATAAATTTTCATGAGAAAAAATTAATAAAAAGAATAAAATAATAAAATTTTTAAAAAATAATAATATTATTAAGTATTAATCATGTATTTAGCTTTTGGATAATATATTTTTATTTTTTTTATAAATATATTTTTTATTTTTTTATATAATTTATAATTATTTACTATAATAATATAATTATTATTTATTTTATTTATTTTTATTATAAAAATTTTAAAACATTTAAAATTTATAAATTTTTTTTTATTTTTTTTAATTATACATATATTTATATCATTTATACTATTATATATAATAATTATATATTTTTTTTTTTTTTTTTTATATTTTAAATTATTAATAATTATTTGAAAAGTAGATATTTTTATTATTTTAATTTTTGGATATTTTATTAAAAAAATTTTAGCTATAATATATGATATTCTTATACCTATAATGCTTCCTGGTCCTTTATTTATTATAAAATAATTAATTTTATTAATTTTAATTTTATTTTTTTTAATTATATTATTTATTAAATTTAATATATATTGATTATTTCTTTTTTTGTTAAATATATATTTTTTAAAAATATTTTTTTTATATTTTATTAATAAAGAACATAATTCTGTAGATATTTCTATTGCAATTATATTTTTGTTTTTCATTTATAAAAAATTAAAAATTATTTATAATTTATATTATATTAATATATTTTATAAAAAATAAAAATGAAAAAAATAAATTTTTTAAATTTTAATAGAGAAATGATTAGTTTTTTGTTTTTATATTTTAAAGAAAAAATTTTTGTTGTTTATCAAATTTTAAATTGAATATATAAGAAATTATGTTTTAGTTTTAATAATATGACTAATATTAATATTAAATTAAGAGAAAAATTAAATAATTTATTTAATATAGATTTACCAATTATTATAAATACTAAAAAATCTGTTGATGGAGTTATTAAATGATTATTAAATGTAAATGGAGATTTTATTGAAACAGTTTATATACCTGAGAATAAAAGATGTACTTTATGTATTTCTACACAAGTAGGTTGCATTATAAATTGTAATTTTTGTTCTACTGGTAAGATTGGTTTTAAACGTAATTTAAATGTATCTGAAATTATTGGTCAAATATTATTAGTTAATTTTTTAATAAATAAAGATAATAAATTAAAATCTATTACTAATATAGTATTAATGGGTATGGGTGAACCTTTATTTAATTTTTTTAATGTTATTAATTCAATAAAAATTATGTTAGATAAATATTGTTTTAATTTTTCTAAAAGAAAAATAGTTTTATCTACTTCGGGAATATCTGATAAAATATATAGATTAATTAATTATGTAGATATTGTTTTAACTTTTTCTTTACATGCTCCTAATAATTTTATAAGAAATAAAATTATGTCTATAAATAAAAAATATGATATTATTTCTGTATTAGATTCAATTAATTATTATATTTATTATTCTAAAGCTAATAGAGGTAAAATAAATATTGAATATATTATGTTATATAATATAAATGATAGTAAAAAAAATGCTTATCAATTAATAAATTTATTAAAAGATTTTTCTAGTAAAATAAATTTAATACCTTTTAATAATATTAATAATAATATTTTTTTTTATAAAAATAGTAAAAATATATTAAATTTTTATAATATATTAGTAAATAATGGTATTTTTGTTTTTATTAGAAAAATTAGAGGAAATGATATTAATGCTTCTTGTGGTCAATTATCTGGTAAATTGATTTAATATTTATTAAATTAAAATTTATTTAAAATTAATATGAACAATTTAAAAATAAAATCTATTGGTAAAATATTATCAAAAGCTAGAAAATCAATGAATTTAACTAAAAAAGATATTGCTAATAAATTATGTCTTAAATTAAATATTATTAATAATATAGAAAATGATTTTTTACCTAACAATATTCCAATAGTATTTTTTCGTGGTTATATATTTTCATATGCACGTTTAGTTAATATTTCAAATAAAAAGATTATATTTTTATTAGAAAAATATAATTTTAATGATTCTTTTAGAAAAAATATTTTTAAAAAAAAATCTTATATTAATATTAATAATTTTTTTTTATTTATAAAGATATTTTTTTTTATAAAATTATTTTTTTTATTTTCAATAGGATTTATATATTTTATTAATATTAAAAATAAAGATTATTTTTATAATTATATTAATAATACTAATATTAATACTTAATTTATATATATATATATATTTATTTATGAATAATTTAAAAATAAAATCTTTAAGAGGTATGCATGATTATTTACCTAATGATATTTATATTTATAAATATATAGAAAATTGTATTAGAAAAATAATGTGTAATTATTCTTTTAAAGAAATTCGTTTTCCTTTAATAGAAAAAACTGAATTATTTAATAAATCTATAAGTAAAAATTGTAATATTTCTTTAAAAGAAATGTATTCTTTTATTGATCGTAGTGGTCGTAATTTAAGTTTACGTCCTGAAGGTACTATAGGATGTTCTAGAGCTTATATTCAAAATAATTTATTTTTAGAAAAATTTTTTAATAAATTATGATATATTGGACCTATGTTTAGATATGAAAAACCTCAAAAAGGTCGTTTACGTGAATTTTATCAAGTAGGTATGGAGATTTTTGGTAGTAATAGTTTTTTTTTAGATATAGAACTTTTAATTATTACTAAAAGATTATGAAATAATTTAGGTATAAATAATTTTTTATGTTTAGAAATAAATAATATAGGGTCTATTTTAGATAGAAATAATTATATTTCTTTTATAATTAAAAATTTTGGTAATGATATTAAAAAATTTTTTGGTTCTTTAAATAATATTAATTTGTTTAGATTATTAGATAATAAAAATAATAAATTTTATAAAATTTTTAGTAATTTTCCTAAAATTATTGATTTTATAAATAAAAAATCTTTATTAAATTTTGATAAAATATGTAATAAATTAGATTTATTAGGTATTAAATATAAAATAAATAATTATTTAGTTAGAGGTATAGATTATTATAATGATTTTGTTTTTGAATGAAAAAGTAATTTTTTAAATAAAAAATATACTGTTTGTGCTGGAGGAAGATATAATAATTTAATTAGTAATTTATCTGGTATGTATATTCCTGCTGTTGGTTGTGCTTTAGGTTTAGAAAGGTTATTTATTTTTTTAAATGATTGTAAAAGTAAAATACTTAATTATTTTGATAATATTGATATATATATATTATCTTCTTATAATAATAAATCAAAAATTTTAGGTATTACTATTGTGGAAAAAATATTAAATTCTAATCTTAATAGTTTAAAAATATATAATGATTATATATTAAAAATTAAAATAAATAAATTAATTTTAAAAATAATAAAATCAAATATAAGAATATTAATTATAATTGATAAAAGAGAAATAAATGGTAATTATATAACATTAAAAGATTTATATTTAAATTATCAAAAAAAAATTAATATTAATAATTTAATTTTTTTTTTAAATAAATTAATAAATAAAAAAAAATAGATTATTATATATTTATTGTTATTTATTAATTTATAGTTTTATTTTTATAATATTTATTATTAATTTATTAATTTAATTTAAAATAATTATGTTAACTATTGCTATAATTGGAAGTAATAATGTTGGTAAAACAAGTTTATTTAATTATTTAACAGGTTTTAATTTATTTATAGATAAAAATGAAAATAATTTTAATTTAAATAATAATTATGGTATAATAAATAATAATAATAGTTATTGTATTTGTATAGATACATGTAATATATTAAATTTTAATTTGTTTAATTTATCTTTTTTAAATAAAGATAATAATTTATTATTTAATATAAAAAAAAATTTTTTAGAAATTATTAAAAATGTTAATTTAATATATTTTTTAATTAGTTCTTTAAAAATATCTAAGCAAGATATTTTTTTATCTAATTTAATTTTAAAAAAATATAAAAAAAAAAATATTATTTTAGTTATTTCTAAAATGGATTTATATAAAAAAAAATTTTTTGAATTTAATGATTTTTATTCTTTAGGTTTAAAACCTAAGTATTTTATTTCTATTTATAATAAAAATAGTATTTTAAATTTAAAAAATAGTATTTTTAATAATAAAAATATATTTTTTAATAAAAAATCATTTTTTTATAAAAAAATTTTATCTTTTTGTTTTAATTTTTATGATTTTTTTTTAAAAAAAACTTTTTTATTTAATAAAATTAATAATTTTAATATAATTAAAATTATTTTTTTAGGTAAAAAAAATGTTGGAAAATCAACTTTATTTAATACTTTTTCTAGAAAATATATATCTTTAGTATCTAATATTAATGGAATTACTAAAAGTTTTGTTATAAATAATATTTTTTTAAATAATATAAATTATTTAATAACTGATTCTCCTGGTTTATATAAATCATATTATAATATAACTTCTTTAAAATTTAAAAAATTTTATTTAAATTTTCAAGTAATTTTATATATTATTGATATTAATTTAGGTTTATCTAGATATGATTTGATTGTATTAAATTTTTTATTTAAAAAAGGTAAATTTATAATTTTAATTTTTAATAAGTGTGATAATTTTTCTATTTCAGATAATTATAAATATAAAAAATTTTTAAAAAAAATGTATGATTTTATAAAATATATAGATATTTTTTTTATAAAAGCTATAAATATAAAAAGAAAAGTTATATATAATATATTTAAAATTATTTCAATAAATTATAAAAATATTTTTTTAAATAAATTAAATAATTCTATTTTAACAAAAATTTTAATTAAAGCTATAAATAATTTTAAAAAAAAAAATATTTTTTTTAATAATATAAATTTAAAATATGCTAATATATATAAGTATTATCCATTAATAATAGTTATATATGGTAATAAAATAAAATTAATTAGTAATTTTTTTAAAAAGTATTTATTAAATTTTTATATGAAATATTTAAAATTTAAAGGTTTTAAAATTTATTTAAAATTTAAAGAAATATATAATCCTTTTTTTAAAAAAAATATTAAATAATTTATTATGACAATCGCTATTAATATAATTTATTTTTAGAGGAAAGTCCGGGCTCCTTAGGATAAGATGCCAGATAATTTCTGGAAAATTTTTATGAAAAGTGCAACAGAAAATAACCGCCTATTTTAGGTAAGGGTGAAAAAGTATGGTAAAAACATACTATATATTATAGTAATATAATATATGTGTAAACTCCATCTGGAGAAAGACTAAATTAGAATATTAAAATATTTATATTATATAAAATATAAAACAATATATTTATCCGTATATATATTTTTATTTCATGGTAAGTCGCTTGAATTAATAAGTAATTATTAATCTAGATTAATGATTGTCTTACTATTATTATAGTAAACAGAACCCGGCTTATATATAATTTATTTATTAGATATATTAATTATAAAATATTTTTTTAAAAAAATTATTTTTATTTATTTTATTTTTTATTTTAATTATAAATATTAATATTAATAATAAAATTATTAAATATATAATAATATTTAATTTTATAAATTTTATTTTATTATATTTGTTTATTTTAATTAATAAAAGTTTAATAATATTAATTATAATATTTATAATTAAATATAAACTTATTTGTATTAAAATTATTATATTTATTAAATTATTAATAATATTTTTTATAATTTTTGTAATTTTTTTTTTTAATAAATTTTTTATAAATTTAATTAAATTATTATAGAAAAAATATATAATATTATTAATATTATTTTTTTTTAAAATTTTCATTTTTATTTTATTAATTTAATTTAATATTATATTATAGATATTAATTATATTATTTATGTTAAAAATTTTTAATTCTTTTAAGAAAAAAAAAGAAGTTTTTAGATCTTATTTTTCTAATAAAGTTAATATATATGTATGTGGTGTTACAGTATCTGATTATTGTCATATAGGACATGTAAGAACTTTTTATTTTTTTGATATTTTATTAAGATATTTAAAATATTTAGGTTATAAATGTAATTATATTCGTAATATTACTGATATAGATAATAAAATTATTAAAAATTCAATTAAAAGTAATATTTCTTTAAGAAAAATATCAAAATTAATGATTAATTTTATGAATAAAGATTTTAAGAAATTAAATTTTTTAAAACCTAATCATGAACCTAAAGTTAGTAATAATATAAATTTAATTATAAAATATATAAGTAAATTATTAAAAAATAAGTATGCTTATATTTCTTATAATGGAGATATTTTATTTTCATTAAAAAAAATTAAAAATTATGGATGTAATTTATTAAAAAAAAAAATTATTTATAATAGTAAATATAATTTTGTATTATGAAAATTAAATAAAAAATCTGATATTTTAGGTTGAAATTCACCGTGAGGTATTGGAAGACCTGGTTGACATATAGAATGTTCTGTAATAAGTAATAAATATTTATTTAGTAAAATAGATATTCATGGTGGTGGTTCAGATTTATTATTTCCTCATCATGAAAATGAAATAGTTCAATCTAAATGTTTATTTAAAAATAAATATTTTGTTAATTATTGAGTTCATACAGGTATGGTTATAAATTGTGGTAAAAAATTATCTAAATCAAAAAATAATTATTTTTTAATTAAAGATTTATTAAAAATATATCATCCTGATGTAATTAAATATTTTTTAATGTCTGTACATTATAGAAAAAAATTAAATTTTAATATTGAAAAATTAGAAAAATCTAAATTATTATTAAATAATATGTATTTTTCTTTACAAGGTTTAAATAAAAATATTATTTTATCAAAAAATGATATTTTATCTTTTAATGAATTTGATGATTTTTTTTATAAATATATGAATGATGATTTTAATATACCTAAAATATATGTGTTATTTTTTAATATGATTAATGAAATTAATAGATTAAAATGTAAATTAAATTATATATTAGCTGGAAAATTAGGTATAAAAATACGTTTTTTTTTTAATTTAATAGGTTTATTAAATTTTAATAATATAAATGATTATTTTCATAAAAATTATTTATATAAAAATAGTATAAATAATAAAATTATAAAAAAAATTAATAAATTAATTATATTAAGAAATATAGCACGTAAAAAAAATAATTGAAAATTATCTGATTATATACGAAATAAATTATATAAATTAAATGTTTTTATTAAAGATAAAAAAAATTTTATTTCAGATTGATATTTTAATTAATTAAATTTTTAATATATATTTTAAATATATTTTTAAGTAATATAGATATTGTCATTAAACCTATTCCTCCAGGAGTAGGTGTAATATATTTTACTTTTTTAATTATTTTATTAAAATTTATATCACCTTTTATAATTCCGTTTATTTTATTTATACCTATATCTATTATTATTGAATTTTTTTTAATTCATTTTGTTGGATATATATTATATTTTCCTATTGCACTTATTAATATATCAGCATTATTAATATGTTTTTTTATATTTTTTGTTTTACTATTTGTAATAGTTACTGTACATCCATAATTTAATAATTCCATATACATTGGTTTTCCAACTAGATTTGAAGATCCAATTATTAATGCATTAAGTCCTTTTATATTTATTTTATAATATTTTAATAGTTCCATAACTCCAAATGATGTACATGGTCTTATATATGGATTTCCTTTTGATAATTTACCAATATTATATGGATGTAAACCATCAACATCTTTTTTTGGATTTATTTTATTTATAATATTATTTTCATTTATTTCTTTAGGAAGTGGTAATTGTATTAATAAACAATGGATTTTATTGTCTTTATTTATTTTAGAAATTATTTTAATAATTTTTTTTTCTGATATAGATATATATTTATATATAATATATTTTATTCCTACGTATTTAAAAATTTTGCATTTTTTTTTTATATATATATTAGATGATTTATTATTTCCTATTTGTAATATTACAATAGTTGGTTTAATATTAAATTTTTTTTTTATAAAAAAAATTTTTTTTTTTATTTTATTTTTTGTATTTTTAAAATAATTTTTACTATATAAAATTTTATTATTTATCATTATTAATTGACATATAAAATATATTGATGTTAGTATATTTTTATTTGCGCTCTTAGCTCAGTGGATAGAGCAACAGCCTTCTAAGCTGTAGGTCACAGGTTCAAATCCTGTAGAGCGTGTAATTAATTATTTTATTAATTAAATATTTTTTTTTAATAATTTTTTTATTACTTCATTTATATTATTCATAGTATATATTTTTAATTTTTTTATAATATTTTTTGGTATTTCTTCTAAATCTTTTTTATTTCCATAAGGAATTATAACTTTTTTTATATTACCTCTAGAAGCAGCTAATAATTTTTCTTTTAATCCTCCTATTGGAATAATTTGTCCATTTAAAGTTATTTCTCCTGTCATAGCTATATTTGATTTAATTGGAATATTAATTAATATTGATATAATAGAAATACATATAGTAATTCCAGCGCTTGGTCCATCTTTAGGTGTAGATCCTTCTGGAATATGAACATGTATATCTTTTTTTATATAAAAATCTTTTTTTATTTTTAATTTTTTAGTTAAAGATCTTACTACAGTTAAAGCTATTTGTATAGATTCTTTCATTATTTTTCCTAATGATCCAGTATATATTAATCTACCTTTTCCAGGTATACATAATGATTCTATAGTTAATAATTCTCCTCCTGTTTCAGTTCATGCTAAACCTGTAACTTCTCCTATTTTATTATTTTTTTTTGCTTTTTCGAAATTAAATTTTTTTATTCCTAAATATTTTTTTAAATTTCTAATATTTATTTTTATATATTTTTTTTTTTTATCTAAAGAAATTTTTTTAACAGATTTTCTACATATTTTAGAAATTTCTTTTTCTAAATTTCTTACTCCTGATTCTCTTGTATAATATCTTATTATTTTTAATATTGATCTATTACTGATTTTTAATTCATTTTTTTTTATAAAATTAAGTTTTATTTGTTTAGGAATTAAATATTTTTTAGCTATATTTATTTTTTCATTTTCTGTATATCCATGTATTTTAATTATTTCCATTCTATCTAGTAATGGAATTGATATATTATTTATTGAATTAGCAGTAGCTATAAACATTATATTTGATAAATTATAATCTATTTCTATATAATTATCATTAAAACAATTATTTTGTTCTGGATCTAATACTTCTAATAAAGCTGAAGATGGATCTCCTCTCATATCATTAGATATTTTATCTATTTCATCTAATAAAAATAAAGGATTTTTTACTTTTGATTTTATTATTTTTTGTATTATTTTTCCAGGCATAGATCCTATATAAGTTTTTCTATGTCCTCTTATTTCTGCTTCATCTTTTACTCCTCCTAAAGACATTTTTATATATTTTCTTCCTGTAGCTTTAGATATAGATTTACCTAATGAAGTTTTTCCTACTCCAGGAGGTCCAATAAAACATAATATTGGTCCTTTTATTTTATTAGATCTATTTTGTACTGCTAAATATTCTAATATTCTTTCTTTTATTTGATTTAAACCAAAATGATCTTTATCTAATATATTTTTTGCTTCTATTAAATTTTTTTTTATTTTTGTTTTTTTTTTTCATGGTATTTGTATTAATCAATCTATATAATTTCTTATTACAGTATATTCTGCTGATAAGGATGGTATAAATTTTAATTTTTTTACTTCATAATTAATTTTTTTTTTTATTTTTTTATTAATTTTTAATTTTTTTATTTTATTTTTTATAGATTCATATTCATTTTTTGAATTATCTATATTATTTAATTCTTTTTGTATTGCTTTTATTTGTTCATTTAAATAATATTCTTTTTGGCTTTTTTCCATTTGTTTTTTTACTCTACTTTTTATTTTTTCTTCCATTTTAAGAATATTAATTTCTGATTCTATTGCAATCATTATATATTCTAATCTATTATCTATATTAAATAGTTCTAATATATGTTGTTTTTGTTTTAATTTTAATGGAATATGAGTAGCTATAGTATCTATTAATTTTGATATATTATTTATATTATTTAATGAATTTAATATTTCTATTGGAGTTTTTTTATTTAATTTAATATATTTTTCAAATTGATTTATTATAGTTTTTTTTAAAAAAATTTTTTTATCTTTTTTTAAATCATTATTTTTTATTTTTTTTACTCATGATATAAAATATTTACCTTTATCTTGTATTTCTATTATTTTTGCTCTTTCTATACCTTCTACTAAAATTTTAATTGTTCCATCTGGTAATTTAAGTATTTGTAATATAGATGATATAGTACCTATTTTAAATAAATCATTTATTTTAGGTTCATTTATAGATGAATTTTTTTGAGCTACTAACATTATTTTTTTATTTTGTTTCATTGATAATTCTAAACAAAATATAGATTTTTTTCTTCCAATAAATAATGGAACAATTATATTTGGATATACAATTATATCACGTAATGGTAATATTGGGATCTCAATATTATTTTGAGATCTTTCTAAATGCATATAAATACTCCTATTAATATATTACTTTAGGTTCATTATTTTTATTAATATTATCTTTATTTATTATAATTTTTTTTATTTTTTTTTCAGATGTATATTTATACATAATATTTATTAATGTTTTTTCTATTATATTTTTTAATCCTCTTGCTCCTGTTTTTTTATTAAATGCTTTTATTGATATTTCATTTATTGCTTCTTCTGTAAATATTAAATTTATATTTTCTAATTTAAATAAATATTTATAATATTTTATTATTGAATTTTTTGGTTCTATAAGTATTTTATATAAATCATTTTTATTTAATTTTTTTAAATTAATAATTATAGGTAATCTTCCTATAAATTCTGGTATTAATCCAAATTTTATTAAATCTTCTGGTTCTATATTATTTGAATTATATTTATTAATTTTTTTATATTTTGCATTGAAACCTATATTACATTTATTTTCTAATCTATTTTTTATTATATTATTTATTCCATTAAAAGTTCCACTACATATAAATAATATATTTTTAGTATTAATTTGTATAAAATCTTCTTGAGGATGTTTTCTACCTCCTTTTGGAGGTATATTTGATATTGTACCTTCTATTATTTTTAAAAGAGATTGTTGTACACCTTCACCTGATACATCTCTAGTTATTGAAGGATTATAAGATTTTTTAGCTATTTTATCTATTTCATCTATAAATATTATACCTGTTTCTGTTTTTTTTATATTAAAGTTACATTTTTGTAATAATTTATATATTATATTTTCTACATCTTCTCCTACATATCCTGCTTCTGTTAAAGTTGTAGCATCAGTTATTGCTATTGGTATTTTTAATATTTTTTCTAGAGTTTCAATTAATAATGTTTTTCCACTTCCAGTTGGACCTATCATTAAAATATTAGATTTATTTCATATATTTTTTTTTTTTTTTATATATTGATTTATTATTTTATAATGATTATATATCGATACAGATAAAATTTTTTTTGCTTTATTTTGACTAATTATATATTTATCTAATTTTTTTTTTATATATTTAGGTTTATTTTTATTTATATCAAAATATGTTTTTATATTTTTATTTTTTATAATTTTTTTAAAAAAATATATACATTTTTCACATATACAAGCTTTTTTTCCATATATAATTTTATTTATATTTTTATTACAAAATGAACATAATATATTATTATTATTTATATTCATAAATTTATTTTTTATTTTTAAAAGATTTTTTTTTTATAATTATTTTATCTATTATTCCATATTCTAATGCTTCTTTTGGTGAAAAAAATTTATCTCTTTCTATATCTTTTTTTATTTTTTTAAAATTATTTCCTGTATTTTCACATAATAAATTTATTATTTTATCTTTAATTTTTATTATTTCTTCTGTATGAATTTTAATGTCTGTTGTTTGTCCTTGAACTCCTCCTAAAGGTTGATGAATCATAATTCTAGAATTTGGTAAACTAAATCTTTTATTTTTTTTACCTGAAGATAATAATAGTGCAGCCATTGAACAGGATTGACCAATACATATAGTATTTACATCTGGTTTTATAAATTTTATAGTGTCATAAATTGACATTCCAGAAGTTATTATTCCTCCTGGAGAATTTATATATATATAAATATCTTTTTTTTGATTTTCTGATTCTAAAAATAATAATTGAGATATAATTATATTAGAAACTTGATCATTTATATATCCTGTAATAAAAATTATTCTATTTTTTAATAATTTATGATATATATCATATATATTTTTATTTTCGTTTAACATTTTATATTTAAGTTATTTTTATTAAATTAAATTAATGTTAGATATTAAATAATATTTATATTATATTTTATAAATTAATATTACTATTTTTTTTTTTACATATTGTATCTAAAATACTATTTATTAATTTATAACTATTATATGCACCAAATTTTTTTGCTAATAATATACTTTCATTTATTATAATTTTATAAGGTATTGATTTTTTTATTTTTAATTCATATATAGCGATACATAGAATAGAAAATTCTATTTTTCCTATATATTTAGTATTTTTATGAATATTTGTTAATATAATTTTATTTATATATTTATAATTTTTTTTTATATTTATAATAATTTTATATAAATATTTTATATCTATATTTTTAAGTATTTTTGATTTTATTAATTTAAATTCTTTAATTTTATATTTTATATCTTTTTTATTATTTAATATATTTCAAGAATATATTATTTGTAATGCTAGTTCTCGTGTTTTTTGTTTTTTTATAAAATTCAATTTTAACCTTATAATATTTATTTATTTATTATTACGAAATATTATTCTACCTTTATTTAGATCATATGGTGTTATTTCTATAGTTACTTTATCTCCTGTTAATATTCTTATATAATTTTTTCTCATTTTTCCTGATATATGAGCTATTATTTTATGTCCATTATCTAATTTTACGCGAAACATAGTATTAGGTAAAGTTTCTATAACTATTCCATACATTTCTATATTTTTTTCTTTTATCATATTTATTTAAATAATTAATTATTATTTTTTTTTTGCAAATATTTTTGTACTTCTATTGCAGCTATACATCCTGAAGCAGAAGCTATAATTGCTTGTTTATAATTATTATTTGTTACATCTCCTGCTGCAAATATTCCTTTTATATTTGTCATTGATTTATATTTTTTATTTTTATTTATTATAATATATCCATTTTTATCTAAATTAATTTTTTTTAAAAAAATTTTTGTATTTGGTTTATATCCTATCAGTATGAATAATCCATTTATTTTTATTTTTTTTAAATTATTATTTTTTGTTGATAATATATATATATTATCTAATATATTATTTTTTTTATTTATTTTTTTAATTATATAGTTTTTATAAAAAATAATTTTTTTTTGTTTTATTTTTATATATAATTTATTTAAAAGTATTTTTTCTGCAGTTAATTTTTTTCTTCTATGAATTAAATATATTTTTTTTACTATTTTAGATAAAAATAATGATTCTTCTATAGCAGTATTTCCTCCTCCTATTACAGCTACTGTTTTATTTTTATATAAATATCCATCACAAATAGAACATGTTGATATACCTTTACCATATAATTTTTTTTCATTAATTAATCCTAAAGTTTTAGGTATAGATCCTGTTGCTATTATTAATGTTTTTGTTAAATAATTATTATATTTACCTATTATTTTAAAATAATTATTTTTAATATTTATATTAATTATTTTATCATTTATTATTTTCGTTTTAAAATTTAGTGATTGTTTTTTTATATTATTCATTAATTTAAATCCATTTATTTTTTTATATTCTCCTGGTCAATTTTCTATATTATTAGATTTTATTATTTGTCCTCCATCATATTTACCTGTAATTAATATTGGTTTTAAATTTGCTCTAGATAAATATATAGATGCAGTATACCCTGCAGGACCTGCTCCGATAATTAAAATTTTTATAATTTTTTTCATTTAATTTATATAATAATAATTTAAAATATTAATTATAGATTTATAATATATTAATTATTTATTATATAATAATAAATAGTTTTTATTAATTTGTTTAAATTATTATAATTATAATGTTAAATATAAAATTATTATTAAATAATATTTATTTTTATATAAATAAAATTAAGATTCGTGATAAAAAATTTAATATAAATATATTATTAAAGTTTTATTTTATATATAAACATTTAAAATTTGATATAGAATTATTACAATCTAAACGTAAAATTCTTTCTAAAAAATTTTTATTATATAAAAAAAATAATATACATATTATATTTATAAAAAAATTTATTAAATTAATTAAAAAAAATATTATTTTTAAAAAAAAAATTTTTAATAAAATTTATATAAAATTAAATAAAATTTTATTATATATCCCTAATATTCAAGATGATAGTGTACCGATTGGTATTAATGATAGTTCAAATAAAATAATATATAAATGAGGTATTATAAAAAAATATTCATTTAAAATAATAGATCATTTAAATTTTGGTAAACTTAATTTTAATTTAGATTTTGATCAAGCTAATATTATTAGTGGAAAATCTTTTTCTATAATAAAAGGAGATCTTGCTTTTTTATATAGAGCAATATCTCAATTTATGTTAGATATTCATATAAATTCTGGTTATTATGAAATTTATGTACCTTATTTGGTTAAAGAAAATTGTTTATATGGTAGTGGACAATTACCAAAATTTTCTAATAATATATTTTATATAAAAAATAAAAATAATAATAATAATAATTTGGTTTTAATACCTACAGGAGAAGTACCATTAGTAAATTTATTTAAAAATAAAATATTAAATGAAATTAATTTACCTATTAAATTAGTTTCTAATACACCTTGTTTTAGATATGAATCTAAATCTTATGGTAAAAATAATAGAGGATTAATAAGATTAAATCAATTTGATAAAGTTGAATTAGTACAAATAGTTCATCCTAAAAAATCTATGATAAATTTAGAAGAATTAACTAATGATGCAGAAAAAATATTAAAAATGTTAAATTTACCATATAGAAAAGTATTATTATCTACTGGATCTATGAATTTTAGTTCATCAAAAACTTATGATATAGAAGTTTGATCTCCTATAGATAATAATTATATAGAAATATCTTCTTGTTCTAATACTTTAGATTTTCAATCAAGACGTATTAATGTACGTTATAAAGATTTAAATAAAAATAAAAATATTTTTGTTCATATGTTAAATGGATCTGGGTTATCTATTGGAAGAACATTAGTTGCTATAATAGAAAATTGTCAAATTGATACAGGTGTAATAAAAATACCTAATATATTAATAAAATATATGAATGGAAAAAAATATATTAAATGTTATAATTAATAAATATGTTTAATAAATTTTCTATTGCTCCTTTATTAAATTATACTGATAAACATTGTAGATATTTTTATAGTTTGTTTACTAATTATTTAAAATTATATACTGGTATGATACATACATCTTCTTTTTTATATAGATATAAAAAAGGAAATCTTTCTTTAAATAATATTTTAAATGTTAAAGTTGGTATACAATTTATTGGTAATAATTTAAAAGAATTATATTATTCATCAAAAATTGTAAAAAAATTAAATTTTTCTGAAATTAATTTTAATGTTGGTTGTCCATCATTAAGTGCAAAATATGGAAATTTTGGTTTTTATTTATCAAAAAATATTAAAAAGGTAATAGATTGTTTAAATTCTATTAGATTTGGAAATCCTGATATTTTAATATCATTAAAACATCGTATTAATTTATTATATTCATATAATTCTCTTTTAGATTTTGTTGGAAATATAAATTTATTTACTGGATGTAATTTATTTATTATTCATGCAAGAAGTATTTTAAAAAATAATTATTCAACTAGATTAAATTTAAAATCTTTGTTAAATTATAATTTAGTTTATAAATTAAAAAAAGATTTACCTCATATAAATTTTGTAATAAATGGTAATATAAAAAATTTATATGAAATAAATAATCATTTAAAATATGTTGATGGTGTTATGATGGGTAGAAATGTATATTTTAATCCATTAATATTATTTTTTATAGATAAATATTTTTATAATTTAAATATAGGTAAATATAATTATATTAATAAAATTAATAATAATAATTTTTTTTGAATTAATAATAAATTAAATTATAATATAAGAAATATTTTTTATAAGATTTTTTTTTATATAAAAAAAGAAATTTATATAAATAATACTAAACCTATTAATATATTAAAACATATAATTCATATTTTTTATAATATAAATTATTCTTCTATTTTACGAAAAAGACTTTTAAAATCTTCTTTATATTTTAAATATTTTAATTCTTATTTAGATTTTGAATATTTTTTATTTAAAGATATATTATATTAATTTAATTTTAAAATAATATATTTACTACATTTAAAATATATTATATTTATTTTTTTATATTTATAAATTAGAAAATTTTTTTTTATTATTTTAAATTTAGAATATGATTTAAAATATCCAAAATTTTTAATTTTTATTTTTTTATTTTTTTTTAATATATTTTTTATAAATTTTATTAAATTATTTATAATTAATAATATTTCTTTTTTAGATATATTTTTATTTATTTCTAATATTTTATTTAATAATATAGATTTATAAATCATAAAATTATTTAATTTTTGCTGTTTTAAATGCTTCTAACATTATATTAAAATGATTATTTTTTTTAATTTTATTTTTTATATTTTTTTTTTTATATATATATAAATTTATAATACGTTTTTTTTTATCTATATTTATTATTTTTGTTTCAATTAAATCATTTATTTTAAAATTTTTTATTAAATTTTTATTTTTTTTATCATTTATATTTATTTTTCCTTCTATATCATCATTATTTAATTTTAATATAATATTATTTTTATTTATATTTATTATTCTAGATTTTATTAAAGAATTTTTTTTAATTATATTATAATATTTATTAATTGGATCTTTTTCAAATTTTTTTAAACCTAATAATAATCTTTTTTTGTTAGAATCTATTTTTATTATATAAGTTGTAATTTTATTTCCTTTTTTTAATTTATTTCTTATATTTTTTTCATTTTTTTTTGTTCATGATATATCAGATGAATGTATTAATCCGTTTATATAATTATTTATTTTTATAAATATACCAAAATCTTTTATTGATTTTATTATTCCATCTATTTTATCTCCATTTTTATATTTTTGTACAAAACAATTTCATGGATTTAAATAGCATTCTTTTGTTCCTAAAGATATTCTTCTTTTTTCTTTATTAATATTTAAAATAACAGCTTCTGTTTTTTCTCCTATTTTAAATATTTCAAATGGATTTATATTTTTATTTTTTCAATCTATTTCTGAAATATGAACTAATCCTTCAATTCCTTCTTCTATTTCTATAAAACATCCATAATCTGTTATATTTGTTATTTTACCGTTTATTTTTTTATGTATACTATATTTAGTTTCTATATTTTTTCATGGATCTTTACTTAATTGTTTTAAACCTAAAGAAACTCTTATTTTTTTTTTATCATATTTTATTACTTTTACTTTTATTTTATCTCCTATTTTTAATATTTCATTTGGATGTTTTACTCTTTTTCAAGCTATATCAGTTATATGAAGTAAACCATCTAAACCTCCTAGATCTATAAATGCTCCATAATCTGTTAAATTTTTTACTATTCCTTTTAAAACTATACCTTCATATATAATTTTAATTAATTTTGATCTTTCATTATTATTATCATTTAATATAACAGCTTTTCTTGAAATAACTATATTATTTTTTTTTTTATCTAATTTTATTATTTTGAATTCTAATTTTTTACCTTCTAATTTTGATATATCTCTTATTGGTTTTATATCTATTAATGATCCTGGTAAAAAAGCTTTTACTCCATTTATATCTACTGTTAATCCTCCTTTAACTTTTCCATTTATAAATCCTTTTATTATAGTAGAATCTTTATAAGATTTTTTTATTTTAATTCATGTTTCAATTATTTTTGCTTTTTCTCTGGATAATATTGTTTCTCCTTTTTCTCCAGCAATACTATCTATTGATACATCAACTATATCATTTATTTTTATATTTATTTTACCATTAGAATTTTTAAATTGTTCTATAGGTATATATGATTCTGATTTAAGACCTGCATCTATTATAACAATATTATGTTTTATATCTAATATTTTACCTTTAATTATAGATCCATATTTTTGATTTTTTTTTATTGATTTTTTTAATAATTCATCAAATGATTCATTCATATTTTTTATTAATTTATTTATATTAAATACTTTATATTAAAAAGGTATATCATCAAAATCTATTGATAATTCCTTATTTTTATTATCTAATTTTTTTTTTTTTGTATTATTATTATTATAATTATTTTTATTTACTAATATTTGCATAGTTCCATTAATATTAACAATAATTTCTGTTATGTATCTTTCGTTTCCTTTTTTATCTCGTCATTTTCTTGTTTGTAATGAACCTTCTATATATATTTTTGATCCTTTATTTAAATATTTAGATGCTATTTCAGCTAATTTACCAAATAAAACTATTTTATGTCATTCAATTTTTTCTTTTTTTTCTCCTGTATTTTTATCTTTTCATACGTCTGATGTTGCTAAATTTAAATTTACTACTGTATTTCCTTTTGAGGTATATCTTGTTTCTGGTTTTTGACCTAAATTACCTATTAAAATTACTTTATTAATTCCTTTACTAGTCATATTATTAAATATAATTAATTTTAAAATAATAAATAAAAATATAAAATTAATTTATTATAAAATAAATATTAGCAAAAATATATATTTATTATATTATTTAATTTAAAATTTTATTCATTATATTCATTAAAAGAATAATTATCAAATCTAGATATTTTACCATTAAAGACTAAATTTATAGTTCCTGTTGGTCCATTTCTTTGTTTTCCTATAATTATTTCTGCTATTCCTTTATTATTTGAATTATTATTATATATTTCATCTCTATATATAAACATAATTAAATCAGCATCTTGTTCTATTGAACCTGATTCTCTTAAATCTGAATTTAGTGGTCTTTTATCAAATCTTTGTTCTGATAATCTATTTAATTGTGATAAAGCTATTATAGGTATTTTTAGTTCTTTAGCTAATAATTTTAATGATCTAGATATATCTGCTATTTCTGATGCTCTATTTTCTAAATAAGATGATGATTTCATAAGTTGTAAATAATCTATCATAACTAAACTTAGTCCATTATTTTCTTTATATATTCTTCTTGTTTTTGATCTTATTTCCATTGGATTTAATGTACAAGAATCATCTATAAAAATATTTTTTTTTTTTTTTAATATATTAATTATATTTGATATTTTATTTCAATCATTATAATTTAATTTTCCAGTTTTTATTTTATTTTGTTCAATTCTAGATAATGAAGATATTATTTTTATCATTATTTGTTCTGAAGACATTTCTAAACTAAATATTAATACTGGTTTTTTTTGTATCATAGATACATTTTCACATATATTAATTGCGAAACTGGTTTTACCCATAGATGGTCTTCCAGCAATTATAATTAAATCTGATTTTTGTAATCCAAAAGTTTTTTTATTTAAATCTATATATCCTGTATCTATTCCTGTTATTCCATTATTTGGATTTTTATATAATTTTTTTATATTTTTTTTTGTATTTTTTAAAATAGTTTTTATATTTTTTATATCTGTATTAGTATTTAATTCTTTTTCTGAAATTTTTAATATTTTTGATTCTGCTATATCTATTATATCTTTACTTTTTTTATTTTTTGGATTAAAACTTATATAAATTATTTCATTTGCTGTATTTATTATTCTTCTTATTATAGATTTTTCTTTTATTATTTTAGCATAATGATTTATATTATTTATATTAGGTACTATTTGTGATATTTCAACTAAATAATCAAATCCTCCTATTTTTTTTAATTTTTTATTTTTTTCTAAGGATTCTGATAATGTTATTAAATCTATAGGTTTATATAATTCTAATAATTTTTCCATTTCTATAAATATTATTTTATGTGATTCATAAAAAAAATCTTTATATTTTATTATTTCATTAATATCTTCTCATTTTTCATTATTTAACATTAAACCACCTAATACTGATTGTTCTGATTCTATAGAATATGGTGGTATATTTATTTCATTTTTTATTTTTTTATTTAAAAATAAATTATTTTTTTTATTATTCATATTTTATATATTAAATATATTATATTAAATTTATAAATATAATATTAATTATAATTTAAAAATATAAATTTAAATTATTAATATAATATTTAATTATTTATATATCTTTTTATTAATATAATTAAACTATTTTGTTTATATTTTTTTTTAAATATTTTTCAATTTTTTGGTATGTTAATAAAATTATTTTTTTTATATGTTTCAATATATATTAATGTATTATCATTATATAATTTATTTTTATTTATTAAATAAAGTGTTTTATTTAAATAATAATTTTTTTTATAAGGTGGATCTATAAATATTATATCAAAATGTTTATTTAATGTTTTTTTAAGTCATATAAATGTATTAATATTTATTAATTTATATTTATTTTTTTTTATTTTATTAAGATTTTTTTTTATATTTTTAAAAAATTTATAATTTTTTTCTAAAATTATTATATATTTTGCATTGTTTGATATTGCTTCTATACTTAATGATCCTGTTCCTGAAAAACAATCTAAACAAGTTTTATTTTTTATATATAAATTAATTCAATTAAATAATATTTTTTTTATAATATTTGTTGTTGGTCTTAAAAATTTATTTTTTATTGTTTTTATTTTTAATCCTTTTAATTTTCCTGAAATGATTTTAATAAAATTTTTATTTTTCATTTATATTTATTATATTAATTTAATTAATATTTGTATTTTAAATATTTATTTTTATATAATATTAATTATATAATTTAATATTTAATTTTAAGTAATATTAATATATTTAAGGATAATTTTTTATTTTTATATTATTATTATAATTATATGAATAATTATATTGTTAATTTAAAAAAAAATATTTTAAATAATTTAAGTTCTTATATATATAAAATAAATTCTTTACCTAATTTATCATTAGAAATGGAACATAAATTGATAAGTAGATTTTATTATTGTGGAGATTTAGATTCAGCAAAAAAATTAATTATTTTAAATTTACGTTTTGTTATTTATATTACTAAAAATTATTATGGTTATGGTTTATCTAAAGATGATTTAATTCAAGAAGGTAATATTGGTTTAATGAAAGCTATAAATAAATTTAATCCATTTTTTGGAGTTAGATTAATATCTTTTGCTATTCATTGAATTAAAGCTGAAATTTATAATTATATTTTAAAAAATTGAAGAATAGTTAAAATAGCTACAACTAAATCTCAACGTAAATTATTTTTTAATTTAAGAAAAATAAAAAAAAAAATTGGTTGGTTTAATAATAAAGAAATAAAATTTATATCTAATAAATTAAATGTTTCTATTAAAGATATTATAAAAATGGAATCTAGAATGTTTACTAAAGATATTGTAATTGATTTTCCTATCAAATATAGTAATAATAATTTAAATAATATTTTAAGTGATAAATATTCTAATTTTTCTTATTATTTAGAAAAGTTAAATTGAAAAAAATATATTTTAAAAAAATTAAATTTAGCTTTAGATTTATTAGATAATAGAAGTAAACATATAATAATTTCTAGATGATTAAATAATAAAAAAAAAATTACTTTAAAAAAATTGGCTAATTATTATTGTATTTCTGCAGAAAGAATTCGTCAATTAGAAAAAAAAGCTTTAAATAAATTAAAAATTATATTAAAAAATTATTAAATTAATTTATTTAAAATTTATTAATATTTTTAATTAAAATAGGTTTATTGTGACTACAATATTAAGTGTTAGAAAAAAAAATTTAGTTGTAATGGGTGGTGATGGTCAAGCAACTTTTGGTAACATAGTTATGAAAAGTAATGTAAAAAAAGTAAGAAAATTATATTATAATAAAGTTTTAGCTGGTTTTGCTGGAGGTACAGCTGATGCTTTTGCTTTATTTGAATATTTTGAAAAAAAATTAGAAATTTATCAAGGACATATAGTTAAATCTGCTGTAGAATTAGCAAAAGATTGAAGAACAGATCGTACTTTAAGAAGATTAGAAGCTTTATTAGCTATTACTGATATTAAATATTCTTTAATTATTACTGGTAATGGAGATATTATTCAACCAGAAAATAATATAATTGCTATAGGTAGTGGTGGTTCTTATGCTCTAGCTTCAGCTAGAGCTTTATTAGAAAATACTGATTTAAATGCATTTGATATAGTTAAAAAGTCTTTATCTATATCAGCAGATATATGTTTATATACTAATCATTATTTTACTATAAAAAAATTATATTATTAATATTTTATAAATGGGTTTATATGTATACTGAAATGACACCTCAAGAAATTGTTTGTGAATTAAATAAATTTATTATTGGTCAAGATAATGCTAAAAAAGCTGTTGCTATAGCTTTAAGAAATAGATGACGTAGAATGCAATTAAATGAAGAATTTCGTAATGAAATTACTCCAAAAAATATTTTAATGATAGGACCTACAGGTGTAGGTAAAACTGAAATAGCTCGTCGTTTAGCTAAATTAAGTAATTCACCTTTTATTAAAGTTGAAGCTACTAAATTTACTGAAGTTGGTTATGTAGGTAAAGAAGTTGATTCTATTATAAGAGATTTAGTTGATTATGCTGTAAAAATGATTAAGATAAAAATTTTAAAAAACAATATTATTAAAGCAAAAAAAATAGCAGAAAATCGTATATTAGATATTTTATTAATTAATATTAATAAAAATAATAATAAAAATGATAATATAGTAAATAAAACAAATATTTTAAATAAATTACGTAATGGTGAATTAGATAATCATAATATAGAAATTAATATAAATATTCCTTCTTTAGGTATAGAAATTATGTCTCCTCCAGGAATGGAAGAAATGACTAATCAATTACAATCTATATTTAATAGTTTAGGTGGTAATAAAAAAAAAATTCGTAAATTAAAAATAAAAGATGCTAGAAAAATATTAATTGAAGAAGAATCATCAAAATTAATTAATTTTGATGATTTAAAAAGAAAAGCTATAGATTTAGTAGAACAACAAGGTATTGTATTTATTGATGAAATTGATAAAGTATGTAAAAGAGGTGAGTCTTCTGATGCTGGTATTTCTAGAGAAGGTGTTCAAAGAGATTTATTACCTTTAGTAGAAGGATGTACTGTGTCTACTAAATATGGTGTTGTTAAAACTGATTATATATTATTTATAGCTTCTGGTTCTTTTCAAATTTGTAAACCTTCTGATTTAATACCTGAATTACAAGGTAGATTACCTATAAGGGTAGAATTAAAAGGTTTAACTACTTTTGATTTTGAAAGAATATTAATTGAACCTAATATTTCTATTACTTGTCAATATAAAAAATTATTAAGTGTAGAAGGTGTAAATATTGTTTTTACTGATGATGGAGTTAAATGTTTAGCTAATATTTCTTGAAAAATAAATGAAACTACAGAAAATATTGGTGCTAGAAGATTACATACTGTTTTAGAAAAATTAATGGAAGATATTTCTTATAATGCTACTAAATATAATGGTAAATCTATTATAATAGATTCTAGATATGTTAAATCTAAATTAAATGATTTAATTATTAATGAGGATTTAAGTAAATTTATATTATAAAATATTAAATTATTTAAATATATTTGATTTATAATTAAATTTATTATAATATTAATAAATTTATTAAAATATTTTATTTTGTTATATTTATAATATTTTATTAAATTTATATTATTAATTATATTAATTAATATTTATTTATTATGAAATATATTTTTTGAAATAAAGAAATTGGTATTAATATTGCTTATAAAGAAGGTATTAAATTAAATATTATACATTGAAGAATTATTTATTATATAAGATTATTTTATTTTAAATATGATATTTTTCCAAGTATTAGAAATATAATAAGTTTTTTAAATAAAAAATATAAAATTAATTGTGATAGTATTTTTTTGTTTAAATTATTTCCTAAAGGTATTATAAAACAATCTAGTAAAATTGCTTGTATTCCTAATTATGTACAATGTTTTTAAAATTATAAAATATAAAAGGTTTATATGAAAAAAAATATACATCCATCAATTTTTTTATTAAAAATTAATTGTTCTTGTAATAATAAAATATATATTTATTCTACTTTAAATAAAAATTTTTTTGTAGATACATGTTATAAATGTCATTCTTTTTATACTGGTAAACAAAAAATTTCTAATTCTTCTAAAAGAATTAATATTTTTAATAAAAGATTTAGTAAAATAAATATAAAATAATATATATATATATAATATATATATATTATTTATTATTTAATATTTTTATTTTAGCTCCTATATTAGTTAATTTTTTTAAAACATTTTCATATCCTCTATATATATGATGTATTGAATTTATTATTGTATTTCCATTAGCAATACATCCGGCTAATATTAAACATGCTGATGATCTTAAATCAGTTGCATTTATATTATTTCCTAATATTTTATTTACTCCTATACATATTATTTTATTGTTTTTTATTTTAATATTTGTTCCCATTTTATTTAATTCTTTTATATGTAAAAATCTATTTGGAAATATATTTTCTTTAATATAACTTTTACCTAATGCTATTGAATTTAATAAAGTAAATTGTGGTTGCATATCTGTTGGAAATCCTGGATAAGGATTAGTTATTATATTTACTGGTTTAAGTTTTTTATTGTTCATATTTAATGTTATAAAGTCTTTTTTAATTTTTATTTTTGCTCCTGATAAAATTAATTTTTTTATTATAGATTTAATAAAAATTGGATTTGTATTATAACAAGTAATTTTACTTTTTGATATTGCTCCAGCTATTAAATATGTTCCTGTTTCGATTCTATCTGGTATAATTTTATATGTACCTCCTGTTAATTTTTTTACTCCTTTTATTATTAATTTATTTTTATTAGTTTTTTTTATTTTAGCTCCTATTTTATTTAAAAAATTAATTGTATCAATTATTTCTGGTTCTTTAGCTATATTATATATAGTTGTTATACCTGGTATTAAAACTGATGTTAATATACTTGTTATAGTAGCTCCTACACTAATTTTAGGAAATTTTATTATATTAGAATTAAGTTTTTTTTTTATAAAAATATTTATTTTATTATTTTTATAATTTATTTTTGCTCCTAAAGATTTTAATGCATATATATGCATATCTATAGGTCTTTTTCCTATATTACAACCTCCTGGTTTATTTAATTTTATTTTTTTGCATCTTATTAAAATTGGACCTATTAATCATATAGATGCTCTTATTTTTTTTATTAAATTATATTTAAAAGAAATATTATTTATATATTTTGCATTTATTAATAAATTTTTATTTTTTATTATTTTTATACCTATATTTTTTAATATTTTTATAGTTATATTAATATCTTCTATATTAGGAATATTTTTAATTTTAATATCTTCTTTACTTAATATTGATGCAAATAATATTGGTAAAGCTGAATTTTTAGATCCAGATATTTTTACATCTCCAGATAATTTATTTGGTCCATATATAATAATTTTTTTTTTATTCATTTTAATATATTATTAATTATTTATAATATTTATGAATTCTTTTATATTTAAAGAAGAATTTCCTATTAATAATCCATCAACATTTTTTTGTGAAATTATATCTTTAAAATTTTTGTAATTAACGGATCCTCCATAAATTATTTTAAATTTATTGTATATTTTTTTATTTAATGAATATATATATTTTTTTATTGAATTATGTATTTTATTTATATGATCTATATTTGCGTTTTTTCCTGTTCCTATTGATCATATAGGTTCATATGCAATTATTATATTTTCTAATATTTTTATATTTTTTTTTTTAATTATATAATTTATTTGTTTTTTACATATTTCTATACTTTTATTTTTTTTATATTCTTTAATATTTTCACCTATACATAATATAGGTATTATATTTTTTTTTTTTGTTAATATTATTTTTTTTAATATATTTTTATTATTTTCATAATGATATTTTTTTCTTTCAGAATGTCCTATTATTACATATTTTACATTTATATCTTTAATCATATTAATTGATGTTTCTCCTGTATAAGCTCCATTTATATGTATATCTGTATTTTGTGATGTTAAACTTATGTATTTATTTTTTTTTAATAATTTAGACATATAATATAAATATATTATAGGTGGGGCTATAGATATTTTATAATTACTATTTTTTAAATAAATTTTTATTTTTTTTATATATTTATTTATGAAATTTATATTTCCATTTAATTTTCAATTTGATATAATAATTTTTTTCATAAGTTTATTATATAATAATATATTATTTTATATTAAATATTTATTTATATTAATATTAAATATATGTTATAATTATAATACTGTTAATTATTATTTTGGTATTTATAATGTGTTTTTTTCATAATCCTCCCTTTTTAAATTTAATTAATAATTTTTTAAATATTAAAAAAGATGGAATATATATAGATTGTACATTTGGATGTGGTAGTTATTCTATTAATATTTTAAATAATTTAAATAAAGATGGTAGATTAATAGCTTTTGATTATGATCCTAAAACAGTTTTTTTAGGAAAAAAAATTATTAATGATAATCGTTTTATATTAATAAATGATAATTTTATTAATATGAATAAATATATAAAAAAATTTAATTTATATAATAAAATTAATGGAATAATTTTTGATTTAGGAATATCTTCGTATCAATTAAATGATAGTAAAAGAGGTTTTTCTTTTTTAAGAAATGGTCCTTTAGATATGAGAATAAATCAAAATTTTGGTTTTCCTTTAAGTAAATGATTAAATATAGTTAAAAAAAAAGATCTTTATAAAATAATAAAAATGTATAGTGAAGAAAAATTTTCAAAAAAAATAGCAAATAAAATTATTTTATATAGAAAATTAAAATATTTAAATACAACATTAGATTTATGTAAAATAATAAATTTAGTTATAAAATTTAAAAAAAAATATAAAAATTATGCTAGAATATTTCAAGCATTTAGGATTTTTATTAATAATGAATTAAATAATTTATCTAAAACTTTGGAAATTTCTTATAATATTTTAGCAAATAAAGGTAGATTAGTTGTTATAAGTTTTCATTCATTAGAAGATAGAATTGTAAAAAATTTTATAAAAAAAAAATCAGATATTAATAATATTTTTTTACCTGAAATACCTTTAACTTTTAAAGAAATTAATAATTTTAATTCTATAAAAATGATTAATTTAGGTAAATTTAAACCATCTTATTTAGATATTAAAAATAATAGAAAAATTAGAAGTGCAATATTAAGAGTATCTGAAAAAATATAATATGAAATATATTAATTTAAATTATTTATTATCAGAATATTTTAATAATTTTATTTTACCTAATATAAATATATTAAATATAAGTGATGATAGTCGTTTGGTAAAAAAAGATTATTTATTTATAGCTATTAAAGGTCATTATTTAGATGGTAGAAATTTTATATTTAATGCTATTTTAAATGGTGCAATATCTGTTTTAACATATTCAAATATAAATAAATCTTATTATATTTTTGATTTAAAATATAAAATTTGAATATTTTATTTATTTAATTTAAATTTTTTTATATCAGATATAGCTAATAAATTTTATGATTATCCTAGTAAAAAATTAATTTTAACTGGAGTTACTGGAACTAATGGAAAAACAACAGTTGTTAATTTTTGTTCTCAATGATTATATTTGTTAGGATATAAAACTTCTTTATTAAGTACTATTGGTAATGGTTTTTATAATAATTTACATAGTTCTAAAAATACAACTAGTTCAGCTATAGAAACTCAATATCAATTAAAAAAACAATATGATAAAGGTTCTGAATTTGTTTCTGTTGAAGTTTCATCTCATTCTTTAATTCAATATAGAGTAAAATCTTTAAAATTTTCTTCAGTTATATTCACTAATTTAACTTTAGATCATTTAGATTATCATAATAATATGAATAATTATGAATTAGCTAAATTAAAATTATTTACTCAATTTAATGTTAAAAATTTAATTATAAATATAGATGATAATATAGGTTTTAAATGATGTAATTTATTATCTAAAAAATATATTATACCTGTTTCTTTTAAAAAAAATAATTTTATTTTATCTTGTTATAGATGAATATTCATATTAAATATCGAATATTTTGGATTTTTAAAAAAAATATATTTTAATTCTTCTTGAGGTAATGGAATATTAAATGTTTTTTTTGTAGGGATTTTTAATATAAAAAATCTTTTATTAAGTTTTGTATCTTTATTATCTTTAGGATATAATTTTAAAGATTTAATTAATAGTAGTAAATATTTAATCCTTCCTAAAGGAAGAATGGAATTTTTTACTTATAAAAATAAACCTTTAATTATAATTGACTATGCACATACACCTGATGCTTTTAAAAAAGTTTTATTAGAGTCTAGAAAATATTGTTTTGGTAAATTATGATGTGTTTTTGGTTGTACTGGTAATAGAGATAAATCTAAAAGATCTTTAATGGGATATATATCTGTAAAATATTCTGATTTTGTAATTATAACTAATGATGATTTATATAATGAAGATGAAAAAAAAATATTAAATGATATAAAATTAGGTATAAATAATTTTAATAATGTTTTTATAATTTTAAATCGTATATTAGCTATTAAATTTTCTATAGAAAATTCTAATTATAATGATGTTATTTTAATTTTAGGTAAAGGTCATGAAAATTTTATTATTGTTAAAAATAATAAAAAAATTTTATATTCTGATAGAAAATTAATTAATAGTATATTTGAGAATTATTTATGAGATGATTAAAATTAAGTGAAATAGCTTGTATTACTAATTCTGTTTTATTTGGTAAAGATTTATATATTAAAAATATATCTGTAGATACTAGAAATATTAATATTATAAATTCTTTATTTGTAGTTTTAAAATGAAATAATAATATAGAATTTTTATGTTATAAAGCTATTATAAATGGAGCTTTAGCTTTACTTATTGAAAAATTTATTTATTTTAATATTTCTCAGTTAATAGTTAAAAATACTAAAATAGCATTAGGTAAAATAAGTCGTTGGTTAAGATTAAATAGTTCTATAATTATGTTATCTATAACTGGATCTACAGGAAAAACATCTGTTAAAGAAATAACTTCTAATATTTTAAAACAACATGGAAATATATTATATAATTATAAAAATTTTAATAATAATATAGGAGTTCCTATAACTTTATTAAATTTACAATATAAATTATATAAATATGCTGTAATAGAATTGGGTGGTAATTCTATTGGTGATATAGATTATTTATCAAATATAGTTTTACCTAATATTTCTTGTATTACAAATATATCTTTTTCTCATATAAAAGGTTTTAAAAATTTATTAAATATTATAATTAATAAAGGAAAAATATTTAAATATTTATCTAATTCAGGTATAGCAATAATAAATAAAAATCAATATTTTTCTTATTGAAATAAATATTTATGAAATAAAAATATTTTATTTTTTTCATTTTATAAAAAAAAAAAATCTTTAATATTTATTAATAATTATAAATTAAATATTTTTGGTAGTAGTTTTTATTTATGTACAAAATATGATAAAATTAAAATTTATTTTAAATTATTAGGTATACATAATATTTTAAATGCTTTAATTTCTTCTTGTTTATGTTTATCTATAAATTTAAATTTAAAAGATATTAAATTTGGTTTAGAAAATTGTTTACCTATAAAAGGTAGATTATATCCAATTTTTTTAAAAAAAAATAAAGTTATTTTAGATGATACATATAATTCTAATCCTAGATCATTATATTTTAGTTTATATTTTTTAAATAAATGTATTGGTTATAAAGTTTTGGTAATTAGTGATATGTGTGAATTAGGTAATATGTCTTTTTTTTATCATTGTAAATTTGGTTTTTTAATAAAAAATTTATTTAACATTGATATAGTTTTGAGTATTGGTAAATATAGTTATTATATAAGTAAATATAGTAATATAGGAATACATTATAATAATTTTTCTAAATTAATTTTTAATATAAAAAAAATAATAATGAATTATGAATATTTAACTATTTTAATAAAAGGTTCAAATATATTTAATATGAATAAAATTATTAATTTTTTAAGGTAATATATGTTATATTATTTTTTTAATGAAAATACAATTAAATATATTTATTTTCCATTATTTATTTCTTTTTTTTTTTCTTTTATTATAAGTAATTATTTTATATTTATTTTAAATAAATATAAATTTTATCAAAATAATCGTATTTTTATTCCTAGAAGACATTTATTAAAAAAAAATATTCCAACAATGGGTGGAATTATTATATTAATTCCATTTTTATTATTATCTATTATTTTTATTGATTTTAATAATAAAAGTATATTATTTTTATTTTTATTTTTTATTTTTAATTTTATTATAGGTTTTATAGATGATTATATTAAATGTTTTGTTTTTAATTCAAATGGTTTATCTATAATAAATAAATATTTGTTACAATCTTTTTTAATAATTATATATATAATATATTTATTTAATATAAAAAATAATTTTTTATATAATTATTTTTTTTTTATATTTAATTTTTTTATTAATATAAAATATTTTTATTTATTATTATGATATTTTTTATTAATTGGTTGTATTAATTCTGTAAATTTTACTGATGGTTTAGATGGTTTAGTTGTTTTTCCTTTAATTTTAAATTTTTTATTTTTATTAATAGTATCTTTTTTTTATTTTAAATATTATTTATTTACTAATTTATATATTAGTAATATAATTTTTTATAAAAATTTAATTTTAATAAATAGTATTATGATAGGTTCTTTATTATCTTTTTTGATTTTTAATTTTCATCCTGCTAAAATTTTTTTAGGTGATACAGGTTCTTTATCTATTGGTTCTTTATTGGGATCTATTTATATTCTTTTAAATAAAGAATGATATTTATTATTAGTTGGTTTTATTTTTTTAATTGAATCAATAACTGTTATTTTACAAATTTTATGATTTAAATTTTTTAGAAAACGTTTATTTTATATGACCCCGATACATCATCATTATGAAATTTGTGGTTATTCGGAAAATAAAATTGTTTTATTTTTTTGATTTATTTCTTTATTTTTTTTTATATTATCTTTATTAATATTTTTAATTAATTATGTCTATTTATAATAATAAAAAAATTGTTGTATTAGGAGCTGGTTTAACTGGTTTATCTTGTATAAATTATTTTATTTCTCTAAATATATATCCTAAATTAATTGATACAAGATTTTTAAAAATAAAAAATATACCTAATGGTATAAAATATCATTTTGGTAGTTTTAATGATTCTTGAATATTAAATTCTGATTTAATAGTTATAAGTCCTGGTATTTCTTCTTATAATTATATTATAAAAAAAGCTATTAATAAAAATATTGAAATTATTAATGATATAGAAATTTTTTGTAGAGAAATTTCTAAACCTGTTATTGCTATTACAGGTACTAATGGAAAAAGTACTGTTGTTTCTTTGTTATTTAAAATTTTTAAATCTTATGGCATTAATGTTTCATGTGGAGGAAATATAGGAATTCCTGTATTAGATTTATTAAAAGATAAAAGTGATTTATATATATTAGAACTTTCTAGTTTTCAATTAGAATATGTTTATTCTTTAAAAACTATATGTTCTAGTATTTTAAATATAACTTATGATCATATTGATAGATATCCTAATGGTATACAAGATTATGTTTTTAGTAAATGAAAAATTTTTAATAATTCTGAATATTGTATAATAAATTATAGTAATAAATTTTCTTTACCTTATAATATTTTTGAAAAAAATATTATTACTTTTGGAATTAAAAAAGGTGATTATTATATTGATTTTTATAAAGGAAATATTTTTTTAAGTTGTTATAATAAAAAAATTATAAATGTTAAAGATATATTTTTAAAAGGTATTTTTAATTATTTAAATTTATTAGTTGTAATTTGTATTTGTGATATATTTAAAATATCTCGTAATATATTGTTAAAAATTTTAGTAGAATTTAAAGGTTTATCACATAGATTTAATATTATTTCTAGAAAAAATAATATTTTATGAATAAATGATTCTAAATCTACTAATGTAGGTAGTACTATATCTGCTTTAAGTAATTTAAATTTTGTTAAGGGTAATATATGATTATTATTAGGAGGTAATGGTAAATCTGTTAATTTTAGTAAGTTATTAAAACCTTATTTATTATTATATAAAAATTTGTTTATATGTTGTTTTGGAAAATATAAAGATATTTTATATAATTTAATTCCTAATATTTCATTTAAATTTAATAATATGAATAATTCATTTTTATATATTTTAAAAAATGTAAAACCTAATGATGTAGTATTACTATCTCCTGGATGTTCCAGTTTAGATCAATTTAATAATTATATTGATAGAGGTAATAAATTTATTAATTTAGTTAAAAAATATACTTAGTTTATAATATTATGAAGATTAATCGTATAATGATTATAACTGGTGGTACAGGTGGGCATATATTTCCTGGATTAGTTATAGCTAATTATTTAAAAAAAAAATATAAAGTAAAATGAATAGGGAGTAATAATAATAATTTAGAATATATTTTAATTTCAAAAAAAAATATAGATGTTGAATATATTAATATTTCTTCTTTATTAAAATATAATTTTTTTTTTAATTTTTTTATTTTTATAAAAAATATTTTTATTGTTTTAAAAAAAATAATTGTTTGAAAACCAGATTTAGTATTAGGTTTTGGAGGATATATATCTTTTTATGGTATATTTTCTTCATGATTATATGGAATTCCTACAATAATTCATGAACAAAATTCTATAGCTGGATTATCAAATAAAATTTTATATTATATTGCTACAAAAACAATTCAAGCTTTTCCTGGTACTTTTGGTTCAAATATTAGTACTGTGGGAAATCCTATAAGAAAAAAAATATTATCAATAAGTTCTCCAAAGATAAGATTATTAAATCGTTTTGGTCCTATTAGGATTTTAGTTTTAGGAGGTAGTCAAGGATCTAATATTATAAATAATATTATTTTAAAAATAATTAATATATTAAATTATAAAAAATTTATTTTTTTTCATCAAGTTGGTTTTATAAATTTTAATAATCATAAAGAATATGTTTATAATAATAATATAAAAAATAAAAATTATAAATTTGTAAATTTTATTACTAATATTAGTAAAGCGTATAATTGAGCTGATTTAGTTATTTGTAGATCTGGTGCATTAACAGTTAGTGAAATAAATACTATTGGTTTAGCTGCTATATTTATACCATATAAACATAAAGATTATCATCAATATTTTAATGCTAAATTTTTAAATGATATTGGTGCTGCAATTATTATAGAAGAAAAAAATTTAAATATAAAAAAATTATGTAATATTATATTAAAATTAAATAGAAATAAATTATTTTATATGTCTAATTTAGGTTATAAAAATAGAATAAAAAATTCTAATAAAAAATTTTTAGATGAAATATATAACATATAAATTTATTTATGAGGTGTATAGTGTTAAATAATAATTTATTTTTAAATATTAATAAAAAAAAATTTATAATACACTTTATAGGAATTGGTGGTATTGGAATGTCATCTTTAGCAGAATTTTTATTTTTATCTGGATATAATATTACAGGATCTGATATTTATTTTAATTTTAGAATTAAATATTTATTATCTTTAGGAATAAAAATTTATAAAAATCATTCTAAAAATAATATATTAGGTGTTAATTTAGTAATATATTCTTCAGCTGTTGATTTATTTAATTCTGAAATTATTTCTGCTAAATTTTATGGTATACCTGTTCTTAAAAGAATAGAGTTTATATCTGAATTATTAAAATTTTATCATATTATAACAGTAATTGGTAGTCATGGTAAAACTACTACTACATCATTAGTTTTTGATTTATTTTTAAATAATAATATAGAAATAAATTGTATTAATGGTGGTAATATAAAATCAATAAATTCTTATATTTATTTAAGTGATAGTAAATATTTTTTATTAGAAATTGATGAAAGTGATGGTATTTTTTTATATTTAAAACCAACTTATGTAATATTAACTAATATAGATTATGATCATTTAAATAATTATTCATATAAAATTAATAATTTAATTAAATATTTTATTAATTTTTTAAATAATATTCCTTTTTATGGATATTTAATTGCTTGTATTGATAATTTTTTTGTTAATAAAATATTAGAAAATAATATATTTAAATGTAATATTATTACATATGGTTTTAATAAAAATTCAAAATTTTTTATTAGTAATTTTGTACAAAAAAATAATATTAGTTATTTTACTTTAAATATAAATAAATTAAATAGTTATAATTTAATTATTAATTTATTTGGTAAATTTAATGTATTAAATACTGTTGCATCTATATGTTTGTTATCTATATTTAGAAATATAGATTTTTTTGATTTACAAAAATCTTTATATTTTTTAAAAGGAGTTAGTCGTAGATCAGAAATTATTGGAGAATTTTCTTTTTTTTATAATAATAAATCATATAATAATATATTATTTATGATTGATTATGGTCATCATCCAACAGAAATAAATTATATTTTGAAAAGTATATATAATATTTGAAAAAATAGAAAATTAATTATGGTTTTTCAACCTCATAGATTTAGTAGAACAAAAATATTATTTAATGAATTTAGTTATGTTTTATCAAAAGTTAATATTTTATTATTATTAAATATTTATTCTGCAAATGAAAATAAAAGTGATTATTTTATAAGTAGTAAAGATTTACTTTATAATATGTATGATACTTATGGTTATAATAATTGTATTTTGATAGATAAAAAAAAAAATTTAATTTCAAATTTATTAAATATTATTAATGATAATTGTATAGTTTTATTTCAGGGGGCTGGATATATTGATTTAATATTATTTAAATTTATTGATAAATATATAAACAATTAATATTATTTATTTATATGAAAATAAAAAATATTGCTTTATTTTTAGGTGGTTATTCTAATGAAAGAAATATTTCAATAAAATCTAGTTTTGAAATATTTAAAACTTTATTTATTTTAGGATATAATGTATATCCTATAGATATAAAATATTTTTCTTTAAATTTTTTTTTAAAAAAAAAAATAGATAAGGTATTTATTTCTTTACATGGTAGAATAGGTGAAGATGGTTGTATTCAAGGATTATTAGAATATTTAAATATTCCATATACAGGTAGTAATGTTTTTACTTCTTCACTTTGTATTAATAAATATAATACTAAAATATTTTTAAGTAATTATAATATTAATATAATTCCTGATTTTTTATTAAATAAAAAAAATTTAAATATTTATAAAAATAATTTTTATGAAAATATATTTTCTAAAATAGGTTTTCCTTTATTATTAAAACCTAATTATTGTGGTTCTAGTATAGGTATTAATATTATTTATAATATTAATAATTTTAAAAAAAATATATTAAAATATATAAAAAAATTTAATAATATTTTAATTGAAAAGTATATATTTGGAACTGAATGTACTGTTGGTATAGTTGATGGAAAGGTTTTATGTCCAATTAAAATAAATTTATCAAATAATTATTTTAGTTATAATATAAAATATATTAATAAAAAATATTTTATAGATAAATTAGATAAAAAAATAGAATTTAAAATAAAAAATATTTCTATAAAAATATGAAATATATTAAATTGTAAAGGTTGTATTAGAATAGATTATATTATAGATAAAAATAATAATATTTGATTTTTAGAATTAAATACTATACCTGGAATGACTAAAAATAGTTTATTACCTATAGCAGCAAAATTTTCTGGTATTAATTATATTAATTTAATTGAAAAAATATTATATTCAAATTAATAATAATAATATTAATTTATTTATTATATAATTTAAATATAATTTATTTTAATAAATTTACTTATTATTATAAATTTTGTTTTTATTTTATTTAATGTTTTTTTATATAAAATATATTATAATTAATATATATTTAATTATATAAATATAATTTTATAAATTATATTATTTAATCAGATTTAAATTATATTATGTTTATTAAATTATTTTCATATATTTTTGGTAATAAAGAAAATAAAAGAATTTTAGATTTTAAAAATATTGTTTATAAAATTAATAATTTAGAATCTATTTTTAAAAATTATAAGGATGAAGAATTAAAAAATAATACTTATAAATTTAAAAATTTATTATTGTCTGGTAGAAATATTGATAATTTATTACCTAGAATTTTTGCTAATATTAAAGAAGCAATAAAAAGAGTTTTTAAAATAAAATTATTTGATGTTCAATTATTAGGAGCATTAGCATTATATTATGGTTGTATAGCCGAAATGAAAACTGGAGAAGGTAAAACTATTACTTCTACATTACCAGCTTATTTATATTCATTATTAGGTAATGGTGTTCATATAATAACAGTTAATGATTATTTAGCTAAAAGAGATTCTGAATATAATAGTAGATTATTTAATTTTCTTGGTTTAAATGTAGGTTTAAATATTTCTGGTATGTCTATAGAAGAAAAAAAATATGCTTATTTATCTGATATAACTTATGGAACAAGTAATGAATATGGATTTGATTATTTACGTGATAATATGATTTTATCTATTGATAATAAAGTTCAACGTAAAAAATTATATTGTGCTATTTTAGATGAAATTGATTCTATATTAATAGATGAAGCTAGAACACCTTTAATTATATCTAGTTCTGAAGAGTTTAATTGTAAAATATATAATAAAATTAATAAAATTATTTTATATTTAAAACCTCAATATAAAGATGATTCTTTTAATTATATTGGTAATGGTGATTTTGTTATAGATTATAAGTTTCGTCAAGTTTTTTTAACAGAACGTGGAATAATAAATGTAGAAAAATTACTTATTAAATATAAAATAATTAAAAAAAGTGAATTTCTTTATACTTTTAAAAATATTGAAATTATGCATTATATAATTTCTTTATTGAAAGCTCATTATTTATATATTAAAAATATTGATTATTTAGTTAAAGATAATAAAATTATTATAATAGATGAAAATACAGGAAGAATGGTTTTTGATAGAAGATGATCTGATGGTTTACATCAAGCTATAGAAGCTAAAGAAAATGTAGAAATTAAAAATGAGAGTAAAATTTTAGCTTCTATTACTTTTCAAAATTATTTTAAACTTTATGAAAAAATATGTGGTATGACTGGTACTGCTTTTACAGAATCATCTGAGTTTAGTTTAATTTATAATTTAGAAACTATTATAATTCCTACTAATAAACCTATGATTAGAAAAGATTTAGATGATTTAGTATATTTAACTGAAAATGAAAAAATTGATGCTATTATAAAAGATATTAAATTTAGATATAATAAAAAACAACCTGTTTTAGTTGGTACTTTATCTATTGAAAAATCTGAATTTATATCTAATAAATTATCTGAAATAGGTATTAAACATAATATATTAAATGCTAAACATCATATGTCAGAAGCTAATATAATATCTCAAGCAGGTAGATCTGGATCTGTAACTATAGCAACTAATATGGCTGGTAGAGGTACTGATATAGTTTTAGGTGGAAATTTTATTAATAATATATTTTTTATAAAAAAAAATAGTAAAAAAATAAATTCAATTATATATAATTGAAAAAAAGATCATAAATTAGTTGTGTCTTTAGGTGGTTTACATGTTATAGGGACAGAAAAACATGAATCTAGAAGATTAGATAATCAATTAAGAGGTAGATCTGGTAGACAAGGTGATCCAGGTTCTTCTAGATTTTATATATCTATGGATGATTCTTTAATGCGTATTTTTTCTTCTAAAAATGTAATATATTTTATGAGAAAATTAGGAATAAAATATGGTCAATGTATAGAACATCCTTGAATTTCTAAATGTATAGAAGGAGCTCAAAAAAAAATTGAAAGTAGAAATTTTGATATTAGAAAACAACTTTTAGAATATGATAATGTTTATAATGATCAAAGAAAAATTATTTATTCTAAAAGAAATAAAATTTTATATAGTAAAAATATTTTTATAGATATAAAAAATATATTTAAAAAATTTATAAATTATTTATATTTATTATTTTTAGAAAATAAATTTTTATTTAAAGAATATTTTAATAATTTAAATATAAATATTTCATTAAATATTTTTAATAAATATAATTTTAATATAAAGAAATATATATTTAAAAAGATATTTTTTTATTATAATAAAAAAAAAATAATTTTTAAAAGAAAAGTTTTTAATAATTTACTTAAAAGTGTAGTTTTAAAAACTTTAGATTTTTTTTGAAAAGAATATTTATATGTAATTGATAATTTAAAAGAAGGTATACATCTTTGCGCTTATGCTCAAAAAAATCCTTATCAAGAATATAAAATAGAATCATTTAAAATGTTTAATAATATGTTAAATAATTTTAATTATGAATTGGTAAAAATTTTTATTAAATTACCTAATTGTATAGATAAATTAAAAGATATTATAGAAATATATAGTATTTAATATTAATATTAATAAATTTATTAATTATATATTTAATTTATATATTTTTATTTAATATTAAATTAATTAATTAATTAATTAATTATTTATTTATTTATTATTAAATTTTATAAAAATATTTTATGAAAAATATATTAAATTTAGCTTTAAAATGAAGACCAAAATCTTTTAAAGATTTTGTTGGAAATTATGGCATAATAAAAGTTATTAAAAATAGTTTAAAATTTAATAAAATACATAATGCTTATTTATTTTATGGACAACAAGGTATAGGTAAAACAAGTTTAGCTCGTATTTTTGCTAAAAGTTTAAATTGTATTTTAGGTATTACATTAAATCCTTGTTGTAAATGTTTAAATTGTTTAAATATTGATATTTGTAAAGCAATAGATGTTATTGAAATAGATGCTGCTTCTCGTACTAAAATAGAAGATACACGTAATGTTTTAGATAGTATTTATTATTTACCTATAATTATGAGATATAAAGTATATATTATAGATGAAGTTCATATGTTATCTAAATATAGTTTTAATGCTTTATTAAAAACTTTAGAAGAATCACCTAAACATGTAAAATTTATTTTAGCAACTACTGAATTAAATAAAATACCTGATACTGTTTTATCTAGATGTATATGTTTTAATTTTAAATCATTAATTTTTAATGATATAAAAAATCGTTTAAAATATATTATTTTAAAAGAAAATATTAATATTGAATTTTATATTTTAAAAATTATATTTAATTATAGTAATGGAAGTATGAGAAATACTTTAACTTTAATAGATCAATTATTAATGTTAAATGGAAATAATGTAATTACTTTAAATGATATAAATTTATTATTAGATTTAATAAATGATAAATGAGTTTTTTTACTTTTAAAGTATTTATTTGTTAAAAATAATAAAATATTTATTTTATTAAATAAATTTTTTATTAGAAATATAAATTATGATAATTTAGTTTCTAATTTAATTAATAAATTACATGATTTATTTATTTTAATTATTTTACCAGATTATATAAAAATTTTAAATTATAATTTAAAATATATAAATATTTTAAATAAATTAAAAAAATTAGTATGTTTAAATGATATTAATTATTATTATAAATTATTTTTATTAAATAGAAATAATATATTTGTATCTTTTAATAAAAGAATTAGTTTTGAATTTTATATTATAAAAGCTTTTATATATAAGAATTTTAATTAGTTTATATTATATATTTATTTTATTTGTTTATATTAATATTTTTTGGTAAAATATTTAGGAATTTAAATTTAAAATTATTATTTATTAGGAATATTATATAAATGAATAAAAAAACTTATTTTTTTCAATCTGAAATTAAACAATTATTAAATTTAATGATAAATTCTCTTTATTCTAATAAAGAAATTTTTTTAAGAGAATTAATATCAAATTCTTCTGATGCTATAAATAAATTAAAATTTTATTATCTTTCATTAAAAAATAAAAAAGATATTATTTTAGATACTAATTATCATATTAGAATTTATACAGAAAAAAATTCTTTAATTATTAGTGATAATGGTATTGGTATGACAGAAAATGAAATTATAGATAATTTAGGAACTATAGCTAAATCTGGAACAAAAAATTTTATAAAAAATTTAGATAGTATAAGTAATAAAAATATAAATTCTGATATTATTGGTCAATTTGGAGTAGGTTTTTATTCTTCATTTATGGTATCAGATAAAGTTATTGTTCATAGTAGATCTGTTAAAGAAAATAATATTAATAATTCTGTATTATGAATTTCTGATGGACATGGTAAATATACTGTATATAAAAAAAGTAAAGATAGTATAGGAACTGATATTATTTTATATATAAAAGAATCTTGTAAAGAATTTTTAAATGAATCTAAAATATGTGATATTATTATTAAGTATTCTAATCATATTAATATTCCAATAGAATATAAATTATTTAATAATAAAAAAAAAGATTTTTTATGAAAAAAAATTAATGTAGCTGAAGCTTTATGAACAAAAAATAAACTTGAAATTTCTAAAAAAGAATATAAAGATTTTTATTATTCTTTAACTAATAATTTAGGAAATCCTATTGCATGATCTCATAATAAAGTTGAAGGAAAAAATGAATATATAAGTTTATTATATATACCTGATATTTCTCCTTGAAATATATGAAATAGAGATGAATATAAAAATGGAATAAAATTATATGTTTGTAGAGTTTTTGTAATGGAAGGAATTAAGAAAATTATACCTTTTTATTTAAGATTTATTCAAGGTATTATAGATGTTAATTTTTTATCATTAAATATTTCTCGTGAAATATTACAAGATGATATTTTTATTAATAAATTAAAAATTTCTATTACAAATAGAATTTTAAAAATTTTAAATAATTTATCTATTAATAAAAATAAATATAATATTTTTTGAAAAGAATTTGGTAATGTATTAAAAGAAGGTTTAGCTGAAGATGAATTAAATCGTTATAAAATTACTTTATTATTAAGGTTTTGTTCTACTTATTATGATAATGAAAAAAAATATGTTTCATTAGAAGAATATATTAATCGTATGTATCATGGACAAGATAAAATTTATTACATTGTATCTGATAATTATATTTCTGCTATAAATAGCCCACATTTAGAAATTTATAAGAAAAAAAATATTGAAGTATTATTAATGTTTAATAGAATAGATGAATGAATGATGATGTATTTATTAGATTTTAAAGGAATAAAATTTTTTTCTATTAATAAAAATAATGAAGGTATTAATAATATAATTACTTTAAATAATTCTAAATTTTTAGATATAAATAAAAATATTTTTGTTAATTTAGTTAATAGTATAAAATTAACTTTAGGTGAATTTATAAAAGATGTAAAATTAACTGATAAATTAGAAAATTTTCCTGTTGTATTGACTACATCTTCTAGTGAAATGAGTACTCAAATGTCTAAATTATTATCTTCTGTAGGTAAAAAAGTTCCAAATATAAAATATATTTTTGAAATAAATATTAAACATATATTAATTAAATATATTAATAATATAAAAGATAAAAATTTATTAAAAAAATGAATAAATTATTTATATTATCAAGCATTATTAATTGAAACTAATTCTTTAGATAATCCTGTAGAATTTATAAATTTAAGTAATAAATTAATTTCTAAATTAATTATTAAATAATTAATAATTATTTATATTTATGAATATTATTTTATTTGGTCCTCCAGGGTCTGGTAAAGGTACTCAATCTAAATTTATTATAAAGAAATTTAATTTAAATTTAATATCTTTAGGAAATATTTTACGTAAATATTTTAAAGATAATTTAAATATAAAAAAAATAATTTCTTCTGGTTCTTTAATAGATAATAATTTAGTTTTTAATATTATTAAAAATATTATTTTAAAGAAAAATAATAAATGTGGTTATTTATTTGATGGTTTTCCTAGAAATATTATTCAAGCAAAATTTTTAAGATTTTTAAATATTAATTATGTTATAGAATTACGTATTTGTAATAAATCTATATTTAATCGTTTATTAGGAAGAAGAATTCATTTAAAATCTGGTCGTATTTATAATTATTTATATAATCCTTCTAAAATATTAGATATAGATGATATTACTGGTGAAAAATTAATTTTTCGTGATGATGATTTAAATATTAGTATTATAAAAAAAAGATTATCTATTTATTATTATGAATTAATTTATTTAAGATCTTTTTATAAAAAATATTTTTTAAAATATAAAAAAAATAATTATTATTTTACTATTAATGCTGATCAAAGTATAAATACTGTAACTAAAAATATTATAAATATTTTAAAATAATTAATTAGAATATTTTTATTTTAATATAAATTATATATTTAAAAAAAAATAATAAATTATATTTTTAATTTATTATTTTTATAATTATATTATAAATTATTTTTATTTTATTTATTTAAATTAATATTTTTATATATTTATTTAAGAAAAGTATATAATTTATTTTAATTATTTAGTTTTGATTTTGTTTTTTATTTTATATTTTTTATTTAATTTATTTAATAAATAAAATATAAAAATATTATTTATTAAATTTAAAAATTTAGATATTATTTTATTTTGTTATTAATTTATATTATTAATAATAAATTTTTATTTAATAATATTTTTAATTTATATAAATTAATTTATTGTTTAAAATTAATTTTATATTTAAAATTTATTATTTTATTTATTTTAAATTAATTATTTATTTAATTTATTATTATTAAATTTATATTTTTAAATTTTTAATTAATTATAATAAGTTTTATATTTATATTAATTTTTTATAATTAATATTTAAATAATATTTATATTTATAATGTATATATTATTTTTAAATTAATTTAATTATTTTAAAATTAATATTTTTATTTTTATAATTTAGTTATAAATATATATTTATATTTAAATTAATATAGTAATTTATTATAATTTTATAAAATTTTATTTTATTTAAATATAATTTATGTATTTTATATTATTTTATATATTTATAATATTAAATATAAATTTATATTTAAATTATATATTATATTTATATATTTATATTAATTAATTATTTAAATAAATAAATAATATATTAATTAATTATTTAAATAAATAAATAATATATTAATTAATATGTTATTATATTAATAAATTTATTTAATTTTATAAATTATGTTTAAAAGTTTAAATGAAATAAGATATATGTTTATAGATTTTTTTAAATCTAAAAATCATCATTTTTTAAAAAGTAGTTCATTAGTATCTAATGATAATTCTTTATTATTTACTAATGCTGGTATGAATCAATTTAAAAATGTATTTTTAGGTTTAAAAAAAAATAAATATAAAAATATTGTTACTATACAACGTTGTTTAAGAGTTGGTGGAAAAAATAATGATTTAAAAAATATAGGTTATACATTTAGACATAATACTTTTTTTGAGATGATGGGTAATTTTAGTTTTGATTCATATTTTAAAGAATTATCTATAATATATGCTTGAGAATTATTAACTAGTAAAAATTTATTTTCTTTATCTAAAAAAAATATAATTATTACTGTACATATAAATGATAAAGAAAGTTATGATATTTGAGTAAATAAAATAAAAATACCTTTAAGTAATATATTTTTAATAGGAAATAATAATTTAGATATAGATATAAATTCAGATAATTTTTGAAAAATGTCAAAATATGGACCTTGTGGATATAGTACTGAAATATATTATAATATAAATAATATTAAAGATAATAAAGATTTTATTTTATATAAAGATACTAATAGATATTTAGAAATATGAAATTTAGTTTTTGTAGAATATAATATTGAAAAAAATAATAATATTAATTTTTTACCTTATAAATCAGTAGATACTGGAATGGGTTTAGAAAGAATTACTTCTATAATACAAAATGTAAATTCTAATTATTATATTGATATATTTTTAGAAATAAAGATTTATATTTCTAAATTTATATACATTAATATAAATTCTTCAAATGAATATATATTTAATATTATTTCTGATCATATTAGATCAATTATATATTTAATTATTGATGGTGTTTTACCTTCAAATGAATATAGAGGTTATGTTTTACGTAAAATTATAAGAAGAACTTTAACTTATATTAAATTGTTAAAAATAAAAGATTTAATTTTATATAATTTAATATATTATATAAAAGAAATATTTTATAAATTTTATTTAATTAATCCTATTAAATTTATTAAAATTAAAAATATAGTAAAAATTGAAGAAGAAAAATTTTTTAAAACTTTATATAACAGTTTAGAAATTTTAAATTCATATATATTAAAAATAAATAATAAAAATAAATTTTTAAAAGGTGATATAATTTTTTTATTATATGATACTTATGGATTACCTTTAGATATAATAATAGATGTATGTAATTATAATAAAATTAATATGGATATAAAAAAATTTAATAATTTATTAGAAATTCAGAAAAATAAATCTAAATTATTTTTAAATTTTAATAAAAATAAAATAAATATAAATATAATTAATAAATTTAATAAAACTAATTTTTTTGGTTATTTATATAAAAAATATATTACAAAAGTTATTGGAATATTAAATAATAATATAAGTGTAAATAGTGTTAATAAATATGATAATAATGTAATAATAATTTTAAATGATACTGTTTTATTTCCGGAATCTGGTGGTCAAAAAGGTGATAAGGGATATCTTTTAACTAAAGATAAATTAAATAAATTTATTATAAATGATACTAAATTGTTTGAAAATTATATTTTACATATTGGTTTTATTGATTATGGTAAAATATGTATAAATGATATAGTAGAAATTAAATATGATTTTATTTATAGAAAACAGATATCTTGTAATCATACTGCTACACATATACTTTTTTATTGTTTAAAAAAAATTTTATGTAATAAAATTGTTCAATGTGGGTCTTGTATTAAAAATAATTATTTTACTTTTGATTTTTTATATAAAAAATCATTAGATAATAGTAAATTATTTAAATTAATAAAAATGGTTAATAAAGTTATTTGAAAAAATATTTTTTTATATCAAAAATTTTTAAAAAATTTAAATATTAAAAAAAATTTTTTATTTTTAAATAATAATAATAATTTAAGAATAATATCTTTTAAAAATATAAATAATGATCAATATTGTTGTGGAACTCATGTATTAAATACTAATGAAATAGGTTTTTTTTTTATTATTAATAGTTATAGTATTTCTAATAAAATAAAAAGAATTAAAGCTTGTACTAATATATTTGCTTTAAAATATATAAATAAAAATTTTTTTTATTTAAAAAAAATATCTAATTATTTATCTATTAATAAAAAAGAAGTTTATAATAAAATAATAAATATTATAGAAAAACAAAAAAAATTAAAAAAAAAAAATAATAGTATTATATCTATTTTAATTAATTATGTTATTAATAATATTAAAAATAATGATATTATTAATTATTTAAATTTTAATTTTTTAATTAAAAATATAAATATTTGTATTAGTGATAAAAATATTTTATTTTTAATTTTAAATAAATTAAAAATTATATATAAATTATCAATAATAGTTATTTATATTTTTTTTAAATTTAAAAAATATTTTATAGTTTTTACAGATTTATTTATAATTAAAAATATTCATTTTAATTGATTAAAATTATTTGTAGGTTTTAAAAAAGATAAAAATATTTTTAAAAATAAAAATATTAATATTGAAATTTTTTTTAATAATAATAATAATAATTTGAATAAAAAAATATATTTTAAAAAAATAATAAATTTTATTAAGTATAAATTATTTATATTTAAAAATAATTATAATTAATAATTATAAGGATTGTATAATGCTTATTTTAACTCGTAGAATTGGTGAAACTTTAATAATTGATAATAATATTTCTATTACAATTTTAGGAATTAAAGGTAATCAAATACGTATAGGTATTAATGCTCCTAAAAAAATTTCTATTTACAGGAAAGAGATTTATATTAAAATAAATAGTAGAAATAAAAAGATATATATAAAAAATAATAATAATATATTAAAAAAAAAAGATTAAAATAATTTAATGAGATGGCCGAGTGGTTTAAGGCGCTCCTTTGCTAAAGGAGTATGTTTTTGCATCGAGGGTTCGAATCCCTCTCTCATTATTACATCCGTAACTCAGTGGATAGAGTACTCGGCTACGAACCGAGCGGTCAGGGGTTCAAATCCTCTCGGATGTGTTTTAATTTAATAATATTTAAATTAAATTTATTAAAATTTATATGAAAATCCTATAAATAATTTATCATTATTATTAAATTGTTTTTTATTTAAATTATTAATTTTATCTATTTTATAATTAATATATCCATTAAATGATTTATTAAATTTATATATAGTTCCTATACTAAAATATTTTTCTATATCAATAATTTTAGTATTTTTTGATAAAATATTTGATTTTAAAGTTGTTTGTACATATCCTAAAAAAGTACTAAATTTTGATGATGGATTATATTTAGCTACTATATTTATATTAGTAATTTTTTTATTATTTTTATTTTTATAATTATTATTTTTTATTAAATTTTTACCTTGTATATAAGTAGTTCCTAAATAAAATTTATTTGTTTTATATTTTATTCCTGTAGATCATATATTTTTTATAGGTGATAATATATTTTTATTTATATTATAATTATTTATTTTATTATCATATATTTTTTTATTATATGATGTTGAAATATCTATACCATATTTTGTTGAAATATTATATGTAATACCTAATCCATTATTAAAATTATTAAATATATTATTTTTATAATATTTTTTATTATTTTTTATTTGATATTGACTTATAAATATAATATTTTTTAATATTTTATTATTTTTAAAATTAAATTTTTTTTTATATGTAATTAAATTATTATTTATATTTTTTATAATATTATTTATTTTACTTTTATTAATTGATAATATCTTATTTGTATAAGATAATGTTTTATTTAAATTTTCATAATTTTTTCCATAACTTATTTTTCCTAGTAAATTATGTTTTATACCTATATATGCTAATTTAGTATTTATATTATTTTTAATTTTATTATTTATATTTGTTTTAATTATTTTTACTAATTTAGCAAATGTATTTATATTTTTATTTTTTTTTGTTTTTCCATAAAATGATAAAATTATAGATGTATCATAATTTTTTTTTTTATTTAATGAATATGAATTACTTATTAATCCATTCATATTAATTGATATTTCTTTATTATTTATAATTTGTGTAGCATTTGATATTTGCATCATTATTGCAAAAATGATTATAGATATAAAAAATTTTTTCTTTATTATATTCATTTTTATCCTTATATATTTATATATTTATTATTATTATATAAATATAATATAAAATTCACAATATTAATTATATTAAATTATAATTTTTAAAAATTTAAATATTTAGGATATCTTGGATATGGTATTACATCTCTTATATTTTTCATATTAGTTATATACATTAATAATCTTTCTATACCTAAACCAAAACCAGAATGTTTTATTGTTCCGTATTTTCTTAAATCTCTGTATCATCAATATTTTTTTTTATTTAATTTTTTTTCTTTTATATTTTTATCTAATATATTTATATTTTCTTCTCTTTCAGAACCTCCTATTATTTCTCCAACTTTAGGTAATATTATATCTATAGATGATACTGTAATATTGTCATTATTATTTTTCATATAAAATGGTTTTATTATTTTAGGATAATTTTGTATAATTATAGCTGAATTAAAATATTTTTTTGTTAAGTATTTTTCATGTTCTGAAGAAATATCTATTCCTCATTTTATTTTATTTTTAAATAAATAAGAATTTTTTTTAAGTATTTTTATTACATCATTATATTGTATTTTTATAAATTTTTTTTTTATTATATTATTTATATAATTTATATTTTTTTTTTTTGTATATTTTAATATAAAATTAATATCATCATTATTATATTTTAATATTTTTTTAAAACAAAAAGATAACATATTAGTTGATAATTGTATAATTTTATTTATATTAGCTAGAACTAATTCTACTTCTAACATTCAAAATTCTGCTAAATGTTTATTTGTATTTGAATTTTCGGCTCTAAATATTGGTCCTAAATTATATACTTTTGATAATGAACATGCATATGTTTCTAAATTTAATTGTCCTGATACAGTTAAAAAAGCTTTTTTATTAAAAAAGTATTTATTATTATTATTTATAATTTGAAACATTTTACTATTACCTTCTGTATCTAAAGAAGTTATTATAGGTGTTGGTATTCAATAAAAATTATGTTTTTGTAAATATTTATGTATATTAAATATTAATGTATTTCTTATTCTACTTATTGATTCTATTAAATAAGTTCTTATTCTTAAATGTGAATATTTTCTTAAATATTCTAAAGAATGATATTTAGGACTTATTGGATATAATTTTGAATTATTTATTTTTCCTATAATTTTTATATTTGTTGCATATATTTCTTTTTTTTTATTTTTTTTATTTATTTTTATTTTTCCTCATATTATTAAAGAAGATCCATTTTTTAAATTTATTATTTTTTTATTATAATTTTTTATATTTTTTTTAATTAAAATAATTTGTATAGAATTTATAGATGATCCATCTTTTATATCTATAAAATATATTCCAATTTTTGAATATCTTTTATTTTTAATTCATCCATATAATTTTATAATTTTATTTTTTAATTTTAATATGTTTTTTATTTTTTGTATTTTTAATATAGATATATAATTCATTATTTTACCTATTTATTTAAAATATTATTTATTTAAATAATATTTATCTATTCATATACATTTTTTATATTTTTTTTTTATATATTTTAGATATTTTAAATGTTTTATATTTATATAATTATTTATTTTATTATTATTTTTATTAATATTAATATTAATATTATTTATTTTTTTTTTATTTATTTTTTTTTTTTTATTTTTAAATTGTATTTTTTTTTGTATTATTGTCATATTTAAATATACTTTTGCTAATAATTCTGTATCTATTAAAGCTCCATGTTTTTTTCTTTTTGATATATCTATTTTATATCTTTCACATAATGAATTGAGATCATTTTTTTTACCAGGAAATATTTTTCTAGCCATTGATAAAGTATCTGTTATTTTACATATACTATTAATTTTAGTTATATTATTATTAATTAATTTTAATTCATATTCTATGAAACCAATATCAAATGATGAATTATGTATAATAAGTTCTTTATTTTTTATAAAATTTATTAATTTTTGTGATATTTCTTTAAAAATTGGTTTTTTTTTTAAAAATTTATTATTAATTCCATGTATTTTAAATGCTTTTTTTTCTATTTTTCTATTTGGATTTATATAGAAATGTATAAAATTATTTGTTATTTTTCTATTTATTATTTCTATTGCCCCTATTTCTATAATTTTATGTCCTATATAATAATTATCTATTAAATTAATTCCTGTAGTTTCTATATCTAATACTATTTGTCTATTCATTTTTTTATTTTAGTTTATAATATTTAAATAATTAAAATTATTTAAAATAAATATGTTAAAAATTAATATTTATACTGATGGTTCTTGTATTAATAACCCCGGACCAGGAGGATGTGCTTCTATTTTAAAATTTCTTAATAAAGAAATAATTTTAAATGCTGGTTATTATTATACTACTAATAATAGAATGGAATTAATGGCTGTTATTTTATCTTTTAATTTTATTTTTTATTATATAAATATTGAATATTTTATTAATATTTTTACTGATAGTAGTTATTTATATAATGGTATAAATAATTGAATTTTTTTTTGAAAAAAAAATAATTGAAAAAATAATAATAATAAATTTATAAAAAATATTGATTTATGAATAATTTTATATAAGAAAATATCTTTATTAAAAAATAAAATTAAATGATTTTTAATTAAAAGTCATAATGGTAATTTTTATAATGAAAAGTGTGATAAAATAGCTTTGTTTTCTGCTAAAAATCCTACTTTAATAGATTTATTTTTTTATTTTTAATTTAATTAATAGAATAAATTATTTATATTTTATATTTTATTTATTTTATATTTATATATTAAAATTTAAATTAAATTTATTTTATTATTTATATTTAATTTTTAATTTTTATTTATATTAATATTTAATTTTAATTTATTATTATTGATATATTATTAAAATATTTTAATTTATAAAATTATTTATTTTATTAAATTTTATTATAAATATTAAATTATTAAATTTATGATATATAATATTTATTTATTTAAATATAAAAATTAAATTATTTATTTATATAATTTATTTAATTATTATATTTTACTATATTTATTAAATATATTATTATATTTTATAGTTATATTTAATTATTATAGAGGATAATATGACAATTAGAGTAGGTATTAATGGTTTTGGTAGAATTGGTAGATTAGTTTTTCGTAATTCACAATATAAAAAAAATATAGATATAGTTGCTATTAATGATTTAATAGATATTAATTATATATCTTATATGTTGAAATATGATTCAACTCATGGTAAATTTAATGGAAATATATTTATAAAAGATAATAATTTATTTGTTAATGATAAGAAAATAAATATAACATCATTTAAAAATCCTAATGAAATTCCTTGAAATAAATTTAATGTTGATATAGTTATAGAATCTACTGGAATATTTTTAACTAAAGAATTATCTTATGGTCATATTTTAGGTGGAGCTAAATATGTTATAATTACTGGCCCATCTAAAGATGATACACCTATGTTTGTTATGGGAGTTAATCATCATAATTATAATGGACAAAATATTGTTTCTAATTCATCTTGTACTACAAATTGTTTAGCTCCTATAACAAAGGTATTACATGATAATTTTGGAATAATTGAAGCTTTTATGACAACTATTCATGCATCTACTGCTACTCAAAAAGTAGTTGATAGTCCTTCTTTAAAAGATTGAAGAGGAGGAAGAAGTGTTTTTCAAAATATTATACCTTCATCTACTGGTGCTGCTAATGCTATAGGTTATATTATACCTGATTTAAAAGGAAAAATTACAGGTATGTCTTTTAGAGTTCCAACTTCTAATGTTTCTGTTATTGATCTTACAGCTAGATTAGATAGTAGTATAACATATGATAAATTATGTAAAGTTATTAAAGAAGCTTCTAATAGTTATTTACGTGGTATTTTAGGTTTTACTAATGATGATGTAGTTTCTAGTGATTTTAATGGAGAAAAATTAGTTTCTATATTTGATTCTAAGGCATCTATGTTATTAAATAATAAATTTATTAAAGTAATTTCATGATATGATAATGAAACTGGTTATTCTGAAAAAGTTTTAGATTTAGCTTCATATATATATTATTATAATTAAATTTATAATATATAATAATGAATTATTTAATAGATTATATTAATTATAATAATAATTTAATATATTAAATAATTCATATTATATTTATTTATTAATAATTATATTTTTTTTATTAATATAAATATATCTTCCATTTTTTGTTTTTTGATTTATGTGTTTTGATATAAAATTTATATATCTTTGTATTAGTCTGGTATTAAATCCATATTTTCTTAATATATAATTTGTTATTTTTTTTTCTGGATTTTTTAATATAATTTTTTTTGTTATTTCATGTATTTTATATGCTGTTTTTCTTTTTATTATTTTATTTAATTTATTATCTAATTTATATAAATTATTTAATCTTATATTATTATTTTTATTTATTTTTGGTATTAATATTTTTTTAAAATTAAATAATTTAAATTGTTTATATGATATTTGACTATTTATATTAGTATGTCCTAAAATTTTATAAAAAAACATATCTTCATCATATTTTTTTCATTTTTTATCTGTTTTAAATCATTTTTCAAAAGCTATTCTACTATATATTGAACGACTATCTTTATATGTTCTTTTTTTATTTTGAAAAAATTCTTTTACTCATTTATTAAATGGATTAGATAAATAATTACTTATTTGATTATTTATTGATATATATTTATTTTTTTTTTTTTTTATTTTATTTATTATATTTTTTATAATTATTGAATTTCTTAGTTTTTTTATTTTTTTTATAAAAAATTTTGAATTGTATAATAATATATATATTATATATTTTTTTTTAAAGTTTTTAGCTTGTCCATAAAAATATATTTCATTATGTTTATTAGTTTTTTTAAATTTTCCTGTTTTTATTATTTCAATCATTCTTCTACCAGATATTGCTGATAATGCAAATGATATTTCTGCTATTTTTTTTATTTTATTTAATTTTTTATTTTTTATTAATATTTTATTAATTTCATTTATATAATTTTTATAATTTATTATTATAATATTTTTTTTTTTTTTTTTTTAATTTTTCATATGATTGTTTTTTTGATAATAATAATTTTTTTTTTTCTACTTTTAATGTAAATAGTATTTCATGATTTATTTTTAATTTTTCTATTTTTTTTAATAATTTTTTTCCATCTTGGATTTTATTTATTATATTTTTATTTGAATTATATCAACTTTTATTTAATAGATTTTTTAATTCTTTTTTTCATTCTGGTATATTTTTTATTATTTTATTTATTATTTTAATATTTTTAT